>VBOW01000018.1:0-83073 GCA_005893275.1 Candidatus Eisenbacteria bacterium
TCAGGCCGTTCGGACGCGCTGAGCCTCCTTGGCGCGCATTCCCTTCTGGACGGCGCCGGAGCGGATGCAGCGTGTACAGACCCGGAGCTTGCGCGGCTTCCCCTCGATCACCGCGCGCACGGTCTGCAGATTCACTTCCCAGCGGCGCTTGGTCACGTTATGGGCGTGGCTCACGTTCTGTCCGTGCTGGACGCCCTTGCCGCAGATGTCGCATGTCCTGGCCATGAAACCTCCTCTGGATCGCGAGAGCGTCCGAGTCTAGCCGGTTCGGCTCCCGCGGGCAACCCGTTTGACACCGCGACGGAATGCCCCCTAGCATCGTGCCGATGGCCTCGCTCCGCGATCCAGTCCGCTACCTGACCGGTGTCGGCCCCGAAATGGCCCGGCGCCTGGCCAAGCTCGAAATCCGCACGATTCGAGATCTCCTCTTCCATGTGCCCAGAGGCTACCTCGACCGCCGCACGGTCACGCCGATCGCCTTCCTTCGTCCGAACCAGGAAGCCTCCATTTTGGGCACTCTCGCCAGCATCCGCCTCGAGCGGCGCATGCGGGGGAGACGCGACGTGACCGGTGCCGTTCAGGACGGGACCGGCGCCTTGCGCGTCGTGTGGTTCAACCAGCCCTTTGTGGAGCGCCTGCTCCGGGCGGGGGAGCGCTACTTCTTTTCCGGGCCGGTGCAGCCGTTCCGCGGCCTCGAGATGCATAATCCTGAGTTCGAGCCGGACGAAGAGGGGGCCGAGCATCGGAATCTCGCGCGGGTCGCGCCGGTCTACGGGCTCACGCAGGGAATCACCCAGCGCTGGCTGCGCGCCCGCGTGGCGGATGCGCTCCGCTCCCTGCCCCCGACCCCGGATCAGGTTCCTCTCGAGTGGCGCCGGGAGCAATCGCTCCCCGAGCTCGCGGAGGCGTTCGCGCAGGTTCATTTCCCCGAGCGACCGGAGGACGCGGAGCCTGCCAGGCGCCGGCTCGCCCTGGAGGAGCTTCTCGCGCTGCAAGTTTCGCTGCAGTACGCGAGAATGCGGCACCGCGGGCGGCGCGCCGCCCGTTCGCTCGACCGCGGCGCCCCGCTCGCCGAACGTTTCCTCGCATCCCTCCCGTTCACGCTGACCCGCTCGCAGGCGGAAGCGCTCGCCGCGATCGAGCGCGATTTGGATCGCGAAGTTCCCATGAGGCGGCTCCTGCTGGGGGATGTGGGCTCGGGGAAAACCGTTCTCGCGCTCGCCGCGGCGGTTCGCGCCGCCGGCGCCGGAATGCAGACCGCGATCCTGGCCCCGACCACGCTCCTCGCGGAGCAGCACGCCGAGACGGCCACGAGGCTTCTGGGCCCGTCCGGCACACGATTTGCGCTCCTGACCGCCGCCACGCCGATGAAGGAAAGGGACCGGATCCTAGAGCAGGTCTCCTCGGGGGATGTCTCGCTCGTGATCGGAACGCACGCGCTCCTGGAACGCGATCTCGGCTTCGGCTCGCTCGGGCTTGTCGTGGTCGACGAGCAGCACCGCTTCGGCGTCCGCCAGCGCGTTTCGCTCGCGGCGAAGAGCAGGGGAATCCAGGACGCGCATCTACTCGTGCTCACCGCCACCCCGATTCCCCGCAGCCTCGCGATGACGCTCTACGGCGATCTCGACCTCTCCCTCCTCGTGGAAAGGCCGCCGGGGCGCTCCCCCGTCCGGACCTCCTTCCTCCGCGCGGACGGGATCGAAACGCTCGCGCGCATCCTCGGCGAAGAAGCGAAGCAGGGGGGCAGTGCCTTCGTCGTTTACCCGGTCGTCGAGGAGAGCGAGACGCTCGATCTCAAATCGGCCGCCGCGATGGCCCAGAAGCTCGCCCGCGTGGGATCGCTCGCGGAGGCGGGGGTGGTGCTCGTGCACGGCCGCCTGAAGCCCGCCGAGCGACGCCTCGCGATCGAGCGCTTCCGTTCGGGAGAAGCGCGAATTCTCGTCGCGACGACCGTCGTGGAAGTGGGGCTCGATATTCCCGATGCCACGCTCATCGTGATCGAGCACCCGGAACGGTTCGGCCTGGCGCAGCTCCATCAGCTCCGGGGCCGCGTCGGCCGCGCCGACCGGCCCGGTCGCTGCGTCCTCTTGGTCGGGAGAGGGATCGGGGACGTGGCGCGAAAGCGCCTGGAAACCTTCCGGCGCGTGGGGAACGGCCAGGAGCTGGCGGAAGAGGACCTGAAGCTGCGCGGCCCCGGCGAGCTGCTCGGGACCTCGCAGCATGGATTCCCCGAATTCCGCGCGGTGAATCCAACCTTGGACCTCGATCTCATCGAGGCAGCGCGGGGGCTCGCGAAGGACCTGCTCTCGAGGGAGGGGGGCCCAGGCGGGGACGCCCGGCTCAAGACATGGATCGAGGCCCACTTCGCGGGAGCGGACCGCTTCCTGGAGAGCGGGTAGAGAATTCCCCGAAAGATGGCGCGTACGAAGCCGATAGAGTCATCGACCGCCTGTCCTGTTTCGGCTTCCGAAGGAGCGCATGGATGCATGTCGAATGCGGCGCCTGCGGCGCTCGCTATGTCATCGCGGATGAAAAAATCCCCGCCCAAGGGGTACGGGTTCGGTGCCGTAAGTGCCAGGCGGTCTTCTCGGTTGCGAAGCCGGAGCCTGTGGCGCCGGCGGAGCTTCCGCTGATCCCCCCGAGCCCCCTGGAAGCTCCCCGCGAAGGGGGAGCCCCTGCCGCGGCCCCCGAGCGGGGCACCGATATCGAGCGGTTTGCCCCCTCCTTCGCCGAGCATCCTCCGGCTGCGGGCGTCGAGATCTCCTCTCAGCCTGAGTTCACCCGCGGATACGAATCCGGTGTGTCGAGTCCGGCTCCCGCTCCGGGCGCCCCGCCGGTGCGCGAGCTCAGCGCCCCCGCTCCGAGCGCGCCTGCGCGGCCGCATTCCACAGGGCCCGCAGCGGAGCCGAACCCGTTCGCGTCGGAACCGAAGCTGGACGCATCGGAACCGAACGCCCCGGGACCGAAACCGAGCGCGGAGCGTTCCCCCGCTTCCACCGGAATCCCGGAAGGGCTTCCCGAGGCGGAGCGCTTGAAGCACGAGCGCGCCCGCCGGCTCGCGCGGGTGCTCGCTTCGGACATCGCGATCTACAACAAAGAGAAGCGAGACCGAGGGATCAAGGACGGCAATCTCGTCGCGGTGCTTGGATACGAAATCAAGAAATCGTGGGAGGTGTACAAGGAGCGGGTCACCGCGGAGCTGGCGAACTCGACTCCGTACTTCCGCGACGCGCTGAACGAGATGCTCGCGGAAGGGAAGAAGATCTTCTAGCCCGCCGAGCGCGTTACCGTCCGCCTCCTGAGGAGCAAGCCCACACCTCCCCCCGCGATGAGCGTCGCCCCCGCCCCGGCCACGGTCCCGGCCGGCGTGACCCAGCCGCGTCCCAACGCGAGGCCCAGGAGCCCCGCGGCCCCGAGCACGGCCACGCGCGTGGAGAAATCGCGCAGCGCGAACACGCGTCCCCGCGCTTCCGGAGCGACGGCCGATTGCACCGCGGCCTCCGTCGTCACGAGGAGGAGCGCCACGAATATTCCGGCGAGGAACGCGACGGTCGCGAGCGCAGGGAAGGACACGGCCCGCGTGAAGAGCATGAGCGCGATTCCGGTTCCCGCGAGCCCGAGCGCGGC
Organism: Candidatus Eisenbacteria bacterium; assembly: GCA_005893275.1. NCBI lineage: Bacteria > Candidatus Eiseniibacteriota > Candidatus Eiseniibacteriota bacterium. Next base: position 3,628 of record VBOW01000018.1, read on the forward strand.
CAACGGGCCCCTGGGCCATCGCCCGCCCCGCCACGCGAGGAGGAGCGTGCCCGCGACCATGCCGAACCCGAGCGCGGAGAGAACTCCGCCGGTCCCGGAGACGAACCCGGTCATCCGCTCGCGGAGAAGCACCGTCCCGGCGACGTGGAGCGCGCCCCCCGCGATCCAGAGGGAGACGAGCGCCAGGAGCGATCCCAAGACCGTTCGATTCGACACGGTGATCAAGGCGCCTTCTCGGACCTCGCGACCGAGCGTGCGGTAGGCGACGCCCCAGGTCCCCGCTCTGGGTCTTCGTTGGTGGGCTCTCGGCTTCGTGGTGGCGAGAAAGCCGGCCGAGACGAAGTACGTGGCCGCGTCGATCCCGAATCCCCATCGCCAGCCCGCCCGCTCGACGAGGATCCCTCCCAGGAGGGCGCCGGTGATCGTGGCCGCGACTCCCGCCAGCGTGGCCAGGGAGCTCGCCTCCGTGAGCTCGTTCCCTTGCACGAGGTCCGGCACGATTGCCGAGCGCGCGGGGAGGAAGAACGAGTTCACGACATAGAGCAGAAAGACAACGAAAAACGCCGCCGGGAGGCCGCCGCGCGCAGCGGCGGGAATCAGAAGGAGCACGAGGCATCCCCGGAGGACATCGGAGATCACGAGGATGCGCCGCATCTCCCAGGAATCCACGAGGGCCCCCGCGAGGGGACCGATCAGGATCGTGGGAAGAAAGCTGACCGCCGGAACGAGGGCCAGCTCGGGGGTCGGATTGAGGGGATCGTGGGCGCGCTCGACGATCAGCGCGAGGAGGGCCAGATAATGGAGGCGGTCGCCGAAAATCGAGACGAACTGCCCGAGCCAGAGCGCGCGAAAGCTCTTGTTGCGGAAGAGGCGCGAGCCCGCGCCCTTCATCGAGCCGACGCGCCGAGCCTCAAGCCCGGGCCGGCTCGAGGGACCCGGACCGCCGGCGCGCTTCGTTGAGGCACCTCGCCCTCCGCCCGCCCAGGAGCGCTCGGTAGATCTCCTCGAGCTTCTCCACGATGGAAGGCCATCCGTACCGCTGCGAGGTCTCGATGCCGCGCGCGCCCATCTCACGTCTCAGGTCCGGGCGCCCGAGCAGCGTCTCGAGGGCACGCCGGAGCTCGCCCGGATGTCGCGGCGGCACCGTGAGGCCCTGCGCGCCCGGCGTGAGCACGGTCCGGTACCCCGGCAGGTCCGTCGCCACGATCGCGACCCCGGCGGCCATCGCCTCGAGAAGCACGATTCCGAAGCTTTCGCCTCCGCGCGCGGGGGAGCAGAAGAGATCGGCTGAGGCGTAATACCTCGGGAGATGCTCGTTGCTCACACGTCCCTCGAAATGGACGCGTCCCGCGAGCACCCCCCCGGCCATGCGCTCGATCCGCCGCCTCAAGCCGCCGTCCCCGACGATGATCAGCCGGAAGGGAACGGAATCGCGCGCGAGAGAGGCGCACGCGGCCATCAGCTCCGGCAGACCTTTCCTCGGGTCGTGGCGACCCACGAAAAGTATGTTCGGAGTGCCGTCGTCGAACCGCTCGAGCGGTTTCAGCCCCGGACGAAAGCGATCGAGATTCACCCCGTTCGGAAGAACGTCGACCGGGCCGGGAAAATGGCGCAGCACGCACGCGCGCGCCGCTTCCGAAACCGCAAGGGCCCGATCGATGCGGCGGTACGAGGGGCGCAGCGCGCGGCGGAAGAGACGCAAGGTGAGGTCCGAGATGACCGTGGAATGAAACGTGCCCACGACCGGCTGCTTCGCCGCCTGGAGGGCGAGGAGCGGCAGCGTGGGGGAGATCGGGCAGTGCACGTGGACCAGATCGAAGGCTTCGCGACGGAAGATATCCGCGAGCTTCTCGCGGAGCCCGAATCCGACCGTGACGTTGTTTTCGGCGCCGTTGAAAGGGATGGCGACATTCCATCCGATCCGCAGCACGCGGTGGCCTCCCCCCGCGTTTCCACGTTCCGTGGCGTCGCGTCGCGTCGCGGAGGTCCCGTGACGCGCGCGGTGCGAGAATCGGGCCGTGACGATCGTCACGTCATGCCCGCGATCCCGGAGCGCGTGCGCCGTGGCGTCCACATGCTCCGTCACGCCTCCGACGGCGGGGTGGTAGGCCTGGCTGACGATGGCGATCTTAAGCGGCATCGCGTTCGGGAAACAGGGGGCGGAAGATGCACCACTGGTCCAGGTGGGCGGCGATCGCGCGCTCCTGGAATTCCGCGACACGCCGGGTCAGGCGGCGGATGTCCTCCTCCACCGAAAGCGTGGGCTCAGGCGAATCCACCCCATCGAAGGAGACGATGTGGCGGTCCGGAGCCCGGCGCTCCGCGTGCGCATGGAGCAGGCGGACGCGCGCGCGCCGAGCCAGGATCGCGGGGCCTGCGGGGAAGGGGACGCGACGGCCGAAAAATTCGGTGCCGATGGAGCGGGCGAACACGTCCCCATCGGTGAGCAGCACGACGACTCCGCCCCGTCCCAGGGTTTGAAACAGCGGCCGGAAGCCGTCGTCGGGCGTGCTCACGAGGATCCGCTCGCGCTCCTTAAGCATCCGCGCGAGCCCGGTAACCCGCGCATGAAACTGGACGCCCGTCACCACGTGAACGCGGAATCCGAGCCGCGCGAGCGCAAGCCCCGCCAGCTCCCAGTTGCCCACGTGCGGCGCCGAAACGACCGCTCCCTTCCCCGGGCCGAGGGCCCGATAGAGAAGCTCCATGCCGAGGAAGCGGAAGCGGGCATCGAGGGCCCGCGAATCCATCGAGCCCTGCGCGAGGTACTCCAGAACGAACCGGTGATAACTTTCGAACATCGCGCGCGCCGTGCCGCCCAGGGAGCGCGGGCCGAAAGCGGCGAGCCGACCCGACCCCGCAATCTGGGCCAGGTTCGACTCGACGGCGCGGCGGCGCGTCGACGCGAAGGCAAACTCGATCCGCGACGTCGCGCGCGCCAGCGACGAAAGCACCGGGTCAGGGAGCCTGGGGGCGAACGCGAAGGCCGCCTCAAGGAGGAGGGTTGAAATCACGGGAGGGGCTGGCGGAACGGCAACGGGAAAGCCGACACGCGCAGACGCTACACGAGCCCCCGGGGACCGTCAAGAATGGGACATAGGGCTTTTGTTTGACTTGGTGCGGCGCGCTGCCTAGAGTGCGGGCCGCGATGGTGTCATTTTCCCCACCGAGGATCGGATTCAGCCATTCGTCTCAGTGGGTGAACGGGTCGTCCGTCGCTTCCGATTCGAAGAGCGCGTCGGCTGTTTCCACTTCGGAGAGGCAGCGGCAGCGCGAGCCGGCGGCTACGTGCGGGCAAACCGCGTAGACGCGATTATCGCGCCTGCAATAGACTTCCGTCACGCGCCTGGCGACTGTCCCCGTGGCGGGGGAAAGCGGATTCCGTTTCATGGTGTCTTCCTCCGGCCCTCGAGTCCTGAGCGAGCACGAATCCGCGCCCTCTCACGGCGTTCACGATCAGCTCTCGGCCGATTGGAAATGCAACGCGCATGCCACGGGTGGGCCGTTCTCCAATAGGGGGTGTCGATGGCGAGCCAGAAGCTGGTGCGATGCGAGATCCGCAGATCCGATGCCGCGGGAGACGCGACCGTACGCTATGTTCCGCTGGAGATATTCGGGCTTTGGGAATTTCTGATGCGAACCAAGCACCGTTTCGAGGTAAGGCAAAGCGTAGCGTCGCTCTGGATCGACGTGAACGAATCCCCGGAAGCGGCGTACGGGGAGAACCAATACGAGCGCGTGACGGAGGTGGAGCTGCTCCGCTACTCGGATCGGGACGGCATGTTCAGCAGGGTGAGCCGATATTTTCCGACCGCCGAATATCCGAAGCTCAAGGAGCTCCTGCTCCACCACTACGAGAGCGTCTCGGATCCCTCGGCGCCGCAGCTCCAGATCAAGGAGCGCCAAGGAATCTGGATCCGCCGCGATCCCCGCTCCTGAGCAGGGGGTGTCGCCGCGCCGGCGGCCCGCTATCTGCCGGCGGCAGTGCGGAGTAGACGATCTCATCCCACCCCAGCCCCCCGCCTGGAACATCCCCCTCCGGCGCGGGCCCATCCCCGACCCCAAACAGCATTTGTCCTAAAGATTAGGCCCCGATCCACCGTTCTCTGTCCCGAGGCGCGGTGGCACATATCGTGCTCTCACCAACGGAGCCGGCGACGGGCCGTGGCTGCGCTTTCCGTCGTGCGGACAGGAAAACCAAAGAGAATCGAGGGGCGACGCCATGGTGGTGGTCAGCTATTCGGGACGCGAGATCAACGCGAAGATCGTGTACTACGGGCCCGGTCTGAGCGGAAAGACCACGAACCTCGAGAAGATCTACGACAGCGTCCCGGAGACGAATCGGGGCCGGATGGTCTCGATGAAGACCCAGACCGACCGCACGCTCTTCTTCGATCTCCTGCCGCTGGACTTGGGGGATCTCCAGGGGATGAAGACCCGTCTCCTCCTTTATACGGTCCCCGGTCAGGTGTACTACAACGCGACCAGAAAGCTGGTGCTCAAGGGGGTCGATGCGGTCGTATTCGTCGCGGATTCCGCCGCCGACAAGATGGCGGAGAATCGCGAGAGCTTTTCCAACCTCGAAATGAACCTCAAAGCGTATGGAATCGATATCCGGACGATTCCCCTCGTCATCCAGTTCAACAAGCGCGACCTCCCGACCGCCCTGCCGGTCGAGGACCTGAACCGCGAGCTCAACCGACTCAATCTCCCCTGGTTCGAAGCGCAGGCGGCGAACGGCGTCGGCGTGTTCGAAACCCTGCGCGGGGTGTCGAAGCTTCTGCTCGCCAAGATATCGAAGGATGTCTTGGAGAAGGACAAGGGCGCGGTGGCCGGTCTTGCCCGGGCCAAGTCGTCCGCGGCCGCGGCGAGCCAAGCCGGCGCGGAAACAGCTTCACCCAAGAAGTCGGAGCGCGCGGCTTCGGGGGGAAAGCTGCTCAAGTACCTGAAACGCGGGAAGGGCGTGCGAGGCGAGGAGCAGGAAGCCGAGACGCAAGGGCCCGATCGTCCGGGCATGGAGGAGGGGATCGGGGCCGGCGTCCGGGTCTCCCAGGGCGTGCCGATGGAGCCGTCGCCCCTCTTGGAGGACGAGTCCCTGATGGACGATTCCCACGCGCCCGACGTTGCGCGCCCGCTCAACGCCGAGGAGGAGCTGGTGCTCTCCGAGACCGACCTCGTGGAACAACCGGCGGTGCGGGAAACAAGGCCTGTGCGTTCCGCCCCGGGGCCCGGCGCCGCGAAGGCCGATGACGGTGTCGCCGGCGATTTCGAACGGGAGCCGAGCGGGATCTCGTCGTCCGCCCGTTCCCACTCGGCCGAGGCTGCCTCGGGAGATGCGCGGCGGATCGTGGTCCCGATCGATCTGGGCGCGCTGCCGCACTCGGGACGCATCACGCTCTCGGTCGAGATCTCGATCCGGATCGACTCGGACGAGCCGCGCAAGAGCGCGGCCGGCGGACGGAAGTCTGGCGGGTTCGACGAATCCTTCACACGGGACCTGGAACCCATCCCCTAAGCCTTTTGTCATTGACACCCTCTTCGGGCGCTTCCTAGGCTGCGCCCGTGGATCGGGTCTTTTCCGGCCGCATCGGCCGCGCGTTCGAGACGGCGCAGCGGGAACGTCGCGGCGCGTTCATTCCCTTCCTCACTTCTGGGTTCCCGGACCTCGTGGAGTCGGACCGCCTCGTCCAGGTGGCGTGCGAGGAAGGCGCCGACGTGCTCGAGCTGGGGGTTCCTTTCTCCGATCCGATCGCCGACGGGCCGACGATCCAGCGTACGACCGAATCGGCGCTCCGCGCGGGCGCCACGCTCGCCCACGTTCTCGGACAGGCGAGGAGGCTGCGGGCGCGGAATCAGACCCCGCTCGTGCTCATGTCCTACCTGAATCCGATTCTCCGGTACGGCACGGACCGCTTCGCGGCGGACGCGGCCGCCGCCGGGGTGGACGGGCTCATCTTCGTCGATCTTCCCCCGGAGGAGGAGCCCGCGCTCTGGGAGCGAGCGCGAGGCGCCGGTCTCGACACGATCACGCTCCTGGCGCCCACGACCGAGGGTGAAAGGCTCGCCGGGGTCGTCGGGCGCGCGAGCGGGTTTCTCTACGTCGTGGCACGTCTCGGCGTCACCGGGCGCGGCGCCGGCGATGCCGGGGTCGACTCAGTGCTCGAGCGGTGCCGCGCGCTCTCGATGCTTCCGCGGTGCCTCGGCTTCGGGATCGATCTTGAGACGCCGCTCGAGCGCTATCGCGGGAAGGCCGAAGGGGTCGTCGTGGGGAGCTCTCTCTTGGACGCGGTTCTTGCCGGCCACGATCCGCGTTCCCGGGAGGAGCGCCTCCGGAGTTTCACGCGCGCCTTCCGCGCCAAGCTCCCGGGTCTTCATCCCGGGTGAGGCTCAATACTCCAGATGGGACAGCTTCCAGAGGGCGCGATCCCCGCTCCGGTTCGTCGACACGAGGATCGCTTTTCCGTCAGCGGACCATGTGGGATGGCGGAGCTCCGAGCCCGGCAGATCCTGGGCGATCACCGCGAGCCCCTGCGCTTCCCCCGACGGGCTCAGAGCCCACACGCCCCATAGCCCCCCGCGGTTTGATGCCATGAGGATCCTGGATCCATCGGGGCTCCACTTCGGGCCTCGGTCGAGCTGTGGCACGCCCGGCGGGCTGCTCGAAGGGGCGACCGTGAGCTGAATCGCGACCGTGTCGGTGAGAGAAAGCCGCCAGATCTGGCTCGTGCCGTTCGGTTCCCGCGTGCTGAAGCAGATCTGGTCGCCGGCAGGGCTCCAGTCGGGCTCCCCGGCGTGGAGCGAGGCAGGGGTCAGGTAGATCTTGCCGAGCGGCGCGGCCGAGGTGTCCGGAACCAAGACGAGCCTTCCAGAGTCGGGATCCACCCCTTCCACGTAGACAAGCCCGGGGCTCCCCGGCCTGGGCGCCGGCGTCCATTCCATGCCGGGAAACGCGGTGAGTCTCCGCGTTCTTCCCGTCGCGACCTCGCGGTACCAGAGGTCTTCCGAGCCGGCGAGATCGGATGAATAAGCGAGGAGCCCGCCGCGCACCCATCGCGGGCTCCGGGCTCCCGCCGCCGAGAGTTCCGGCTCGATCTCAAGTCCGCTCCCGTCCTCGCGCGCGACCGCGACGCGGTCCAACCCCTGGGCGCTCACTTGGAACGTAATCGAATCCCCGCGCCAATCGGGCCGGTCCGCCTCCGTCGCCTCCGGTGGCGTGATGCGATCCCATACCACGCCCGCGGGGGAAACCACCCGGCTCCCACGGTGGTCGCATGCGTGAAGCAGCGCCATCGCCAACACGAGGAGCGCCGCGCCGCCGGCGCGGCGGTGCGTGATCCGACTCACGCCATGGATCGTAACAGGGCGCCAAACAACCGGCAACGAACGCGCTTGGCTCGATCCGGCCTCGCCCATGGTCACCACGCGCGGGAGGTCCCCGTGCGGGCATTCCCGGTTCAGAAGGAGACCGCTCCTGCCGAAGAAAATTCTGGACGAGCCGAGCGGGACGCGCACGAGGCGCGATTTCCCGAACGGCTCCGGCCGAGACGCCTCCCCGGCAGGACGCCGGAGATCGACGAGGGCACGATGCTCCTCCTGACCCGAAAGCTTGGCGAGAACATCCGAATCGGAGACGACGTGAAGATCACGATTGTAGAGGTGAAGGGAAATCACGTGAAACTCGGGATCGACGCCCCGCCGAGCGTGAAGGTCCATCGAGAGGAAATTTACGAGAGGATTCAGGAGGAGAATCGCAGGGCGCAGCGCTTGAAGCCGGAGGGTTCCGATGGCACAGGGTCTGAGCCGAAGTGAGCCAAACTTATTATGAAGAGAATCCAGCGGAGCTGGACCGCTGGCTCCGCCGATGTGATGAGGTCCTCGCGCTGTTGGATTGCGCCCTGCGCGGATGCCACACGCGAAGCCATCCGGTCGTCCAGGAATCGCTCCGCGAATCCATGCAGTGCTTGGAGCTCGCGAGCGAAGATATCGCGGGCCGCGTGCTGGGGATCCTGGATTTCTGCATCACCGAATCGGAACAGGGACGCTTCGACGAAGCCGCCGAGGCGCTCGCCGATTTGAAGGAGAGCTGGACCGAAGCGATCGCATCGATTCGGAGGGACCGCAACCGTGCTGCCAACTTCAATTGAGGCTCCGGAGACCGAGGCGTCGTCGCGGGTGACGGAGGTCAAACGCCGGATCCGCGAACGGTACTACAACCGCCCGGAGGTTCGCCGCGCTTTGAGCCAGATTGTCCTGCGTAAACTGGCGCACCCGGCAGGAAAACGCGAGCGCCCTGAATCCGCTTGACCGGGTCGAAAGGTCGCTGGTAAGTAGATGACCAGCAACTATAGATGCTCGAACCCCTCGATGCGGAGCCAAGCGCGAAGAACATGCCGGAAACCGGCCGGGAAGCCGCGGAACTCCTTCAGCGCGCAGATCCGAACGCGAGGGCCCGCGCGGCGCAAAGGCTCCGCTACGAGGATTTCGGCGCCGAGCTGAGCCGCGCCTTACAGGACAACGTCTTCGATCCGGACCCCGAGATCCGCTCCCTCGCCGTCGGCCTGATCCCGGATCTCAGGGAGCCCGTGTCCCCCGAGCTTCTCTCCTCGGCGTTACACGACTCTTGCCCCGATGTGGCCATCTCGGCCGCCGAGGCGTTCGCCATCCTGCGCTTCCCGCGCGCCTCCGACATCCTGTCCGAGTGCCTCGCCCTGAGACCCCAGCTCGCCGGGCCCTTGGCGCTCGCCCTGGCGCGGCTCGAGGAATCGGGCGCCGAAGAGCTTCTCGTCGACCGGCTGGGGCAGGGGGATCCCGCGATCCGGATCGCCGTGCTGCGCGCGCTCGGCGCGTGCGGGACGGCGCGCTCGGTGCCGCAGCTCATGGGGCTTCTCGGTTGCGGAGACCCGGTGGTGGAGGGAGAAGCCCTCGCCGCGCTCGTCCGCGTCCGCGAACGCTCTCCGAGCGCGGTGGGAAGGGACGAGATGCCTTCCGACCTGGTGGCAGAGAGGCTTCCGGAGCTCATGACGTCCCAGGATCGCCACCGGCTTCTGACGGGGATCGCGTTGATCGGGTGGCTTCGGCCGCCCGAAGGCCCAGCCCTTCTCCTCGGGCTCCTCGAATCGCCCGACCGGGTGGTGCGCGAGCGGGCGCGGGAGACTTTCGGCGCGGTCGCGGCCGGTGCGGAACGCGCCGCGCTCGAATCGGTCGCGGAGTTCGCGGACCGGCACCCCGCAGCGGCGGCCGCCGCGCTCGACCGGGTCGCGGTGGCCCGCGAGGAGGAATCGCGGTCGCTATGCCTCGGTCTGACGCAGCATCCCGACGCCAAGGTGCGCGAGCGCGCCGTGGCCCTCGCGGGCCGCTCCGGCGGAGCGGGAACGCCCGAGGCGCTTCTCGCGCTTGCCGGGGATCCGGTGGGCCACGTCCGCGCGCAAGCGGCCGAGGCGCTCGGGATTCTGCGCTGGAAGGGGGCGGGGCCGGCGCTCGAAGCGCTCCTGTCCGACCCTTTCCCCGACGTCCGGCAGGCCGCGCTCTCGGCGCTCGGCACCCTCCGGGACCACGAGGTGGACCCGGAGCGGCTCTTCGAGCGGGCGCGGGGCGCTCCGGCGCGCGCCGCGGCCCTTCGCGCCTGCGACCCGCGCCGGGCGGGCGCCCAGTTTCGGAGCGCGATCTCCGACCCGGATTCCCAGGTGAGGCTGGCGGCCGCGATGAGCTTGAACGAGCACGGCGTCTGGCTCGAGGAGGCGGCGGCCCTCCTCGCGGACGAGGACCCGCGCGTTCGCGCGCATGCGTTGCACGCGCGCCTCAAGGCCTCGCCTGCGCTCGGTCTGGAGCCGCTCGCGGCATTCCTCCGCGACCGAGACGAGGGCGTCCGGCAAACGTTCGCCATCGGCCTCGAGCGGGCGACCGGAGTCGAGCGCGGCGTCTGGCTGAGGAGGCTCCTCGGCGACCCCAGCGCCGCGGTGGGGCGCGCGGCGGCCCGTGCGCTGGCGCATCATCACGATCCGCAGACGATCGGCTCGCTGCTCGACGCCGTCTCGACCGGGCAGCCGGCGGTCGCGGCGCAGGCGATCGAATCGCTGGGCTCTCTCGGGGCCCCCGAGGCGCTGCCGAGGCTTCGGGCGGTCGCGCGAGGAGGCGATCCCTCGCTGCGGGATCTCGCCGCCCACGCGATCCGCCGTATCGAGGAGTCGCGCTCGTGAGATCGCGGAGCGCGCTCCCGGCGGACGGTGAAGCGTCCGCGCCGAGGCAGCACGCGCTCGAGGCTGCGTGGAGCTTTCTCCGCCACGCGCCGTTCGGGGTGATCGCGATCGACCGCGATGCCACGGTGCTCGCGATCAACCCCGCCGCATCGAAGCTCCTCGGATACTCCTCCGAGGAGGTGGAAGGGGAAGCGGTCGCGCGCATCCTGCGCGCGCCGCGCGGCGAGTCGCACGTGCCGCCGGGCGCGTGCGCGGCGCCCGAGGAGGCGCGCGAGGTGGAAGTCGTCACCCGCTCCGGAGACGTGCTCCCGGTGGGGCTGAGGCTTCTCCCGCTCGAGGCGTTGGACGGGTCGCTTCAAGGCACGATTGCTCTCTTTCAAGATCTGAGAGAGCAGAAGGCGCTCGAGGAGCAGTGGCGCCGCCGCGACCGGCTCGCCTCGCTGGGTGCCCTCGCGGCGGGTGTCGCCCACGAGATCCGGAATCCTTTGGCGGGCATCGGCACCTCCGCCCAGGTGATGAAGCGGAGGCTGGAGGTCGGGGATCCGAGAGCGCAGTTCGTGGACCTGATCCTCGAGGAAGTCTCCCGGCTCGACCGCATCGTCACCGGGCTGCTCCAGTTCGCGCGGCCGGCGACCCCCAAGCTCCAGCGCCAGTCGATGCTCCCCGCGGTTGAAAAGGCGCTCACGCTCGTCCACGAGGTCGCGGTACGGCAGAACGTGCTCATCCGGGTCGACCGGGCGGACAGCGTTCCCGACGTCTACGTGGACCTGGATCAGATCCTACAAGTGATCCTGAACGTGCTCATGAACGCGCTCCAGGCTCTGGACAAGGGCGGAGAGCTGGAGGTTTGGATCGGTCCGATTCGCAAGCGGCTCGCCGAACGCTCGTCGCTGGGCCGTCGCGCCGCGGATCGGATCGGAGCCCGGCGCCCGGCCCGGCCGCTCGATCTGGTCGAGGTGCGGGTGCGCGACAACGGCCCCGGAATTCCGGCCGCCGTGCTGGCGCGCGTCTTCGATCCGTTCTACACGACCCGCACGCAAGGGACCGGGCTCGGCCTCAGCATCTGCCAGACCATCATCCGGGAGCACGGAGGCTCCATCTCGATCGAAAGCGTGGTCGGGCAGGGGACCCAGGTGCTCATCGACCTACCCGTGGAGAAACGACATGGAGACAGGCGCGGTAGTCCTCGCTAAGCAGACCTTCGGAATTCTGGTCGTGGACGACGAGAAGACGCTCCGGTACGCGCTCAAGGAGGGGCTATCGGAGGAAGGGTATCGGGTGGAGACGGCGGGGGACGTCGCCGAGGCGCTGGCGCTTCTGGATCGCGAGGAATTCCACCTGGCTCTTCTCGACCAGAAGCTTCCGGACGGGAGCGGGCTCGAGCTCCTGAGGCAGCTCAAATCGCGGTATCCCGCGATGCAGGTCGTCATCATGACGGCGTTCGGCAAGTTCGAATCCGCCGTGGAGGCGACCAAGGCGGGCTGCTTCGATTACATCGGGAAGCCCTTCGAGCTCGATCACATGAAGCTCGTGATCCAGAACGCGCTCTCCCAAGTACGGCTTGCCGAGGAAGTGACCCGCCTGCGCCATGCCGAACGGCGCCGCGCGGGATCGACCCTCATCGTGGGCGGAAGCTCGAAGCTCGCCAAGATCTTCGAAACCATCCGAAAGGTCGCGAGCACCGGCACGTCGACCGTCCTCCTGCAGGGGGAGACGGGTGTCGGTAAGGAGCTCCTGGCCCGGGAAATCCACGATTTGGGGCCGACCCATGATGGCCCCTTCGTCGAGGTGAACTGCAGCGCGTTTCCGGAAAATCTCCTCGAGAGCGAGCTGTTCGGCTACGAGAAGGGGGCCTTCACAGACGCGAAACGGACCAAGAAGGGCCTCATGGAGCTCGCGAACGGGGGCACGCTCTTCCTGGATGAAATCGGCGAAATGAGTCTCGGACTCCAATCGAAGCTTTTGCGCGCGCTCGAGATGAAGCGCTTTCGCCGCGTGATGGGCGTGAGCGACATCGTGATCGAAACCCGTGTGTTGGCCGCCACGAACCGCGATTTGAAGTCGCTCGTGGCGCAGGAGAAATTCCGCGAGGACCTGTACTTCCGGCTCGACGTGATCCGGATCGTCGTTCCGCCGCTCCGCGAGCGGCCGGAGGACATCCCGCCTCTGATCGACCATTTTGTGGGGCACTGGAACCGGGAGCTGGGACGGAACGTGAAGGGGCCGACCGACCGCGCCCTGGAGCTCCTGCTCGCGTATCGCTGGCCGGGGAACGTTCGCGAGCTGAGGAACGTGATCGAGCGGGCGATCCTGCTCGAGAGCGAGGAGTGGATTCTTCCGGAGCATCTGCCGGTCGAGATCGTGGGCGCGGCGGGGGGCGGGCCCGCGGTGCTCGAGACCCGTCTCAAGGGGGAAGGGGGCATCACCACGCTCGCCCAGGCGGAGCGCATCGCGATCGAGATGGCGCTTGGGCAGGCGGGAGGCAACAAGACCAAAGCCGCGGAGTGGCTCGGCATCTCGAGGCAGACCCTGCGCACCAAGCTCAAGGAGTACAGGATCGAGTCCGTCGCCGGACATGGCGGCTGAACGAGGCGGCGCCGACCTCGCCCGACGTCCGATCGTGGCGCTCGAGAGGCGCATCGGGGACCTGTTCGGCCTCTCCCTCAAGGAGTGCACCCCCGAGGGATTGGCCCAGCGGCTCCGTTTCCGAATCCAGGACCGCGCCCTGGACGGCGTCGAAGCCTACGCGGAATACCTCCTTTACTCCGAAGATCCCGCCGCGTGGGAAGTCCTTGCGGAGACCTTGACCGCGAACGAGTCCCGCGTTTTCGGCATGCCCAGCGATTTCGCGCCGCTCTTCGAGATCACGTCCGATCCCCAATGGTCACGATACGCGAACCCGGAGGCGGGCCCGTTTCGGTGCCTGAGCGCCGCGTGCGGAACGGGCGAGGAAGCCTACTCGCTGGCGATCGCCCTCGCCGAGGCGCGCGCTCCGGCGCTCGAGTTCGAGGTGATCGGCGTGGACCTGAGCGCGCGGGCGATCGCGAGCGCGCGCCGGGCCTCGTATCCGCGCGCGCGCGCCGCCTCCCTTCCAGCGGAGATCCTGCAACGCTACTTTACGGAGCGAGACGGCGAAATCGTCGCGGAGCCCCTCCGGACACGCGTCCGCTTCGCGCGGATCAATCTCTGCGAGCCCGATTCGCTCGCGCCACTCGAATCGTTCGATCTCATCCTGGCGCGGGACTTTCTCCCCGCCCTGACCGCGGACGGGCGGCGGGCGGCCCTGACGAACCTCTCCCGGGCGCTGAAGCCCGGAGGCGTTCTCGTCCTCGGTCCCGGGGACTCCGTCGGCGAATCGGATCTGGGCCTCACGCCCACCCGGTGGGGGGAGCGATACGCGTACGAGAAGCCGGACGCGGAGGCGGGGGCGGTACGCGGCGCCGCCCCCGAGGAAGATCCGGACCCGAGAATGGCGCTCGTGGCGCACCACTCCTCGCTCGTCCGCGCCTGGGTCCGGATTCTGCTCGAGCAGCGCGGCTTCGCGGTGGACGAGGCCCCGGACGGCATTCGGGTGCTCGAGCGGGCGGTGATCGGAAGACCTCCCGGCGTCTATTTGCTCGAGCGGACCCTTCCACCGCAGGGCGGGCCATGGGTCGCCGACCGGCTGGCGCGGCTCGGGGCCCCGCGTCCGGTGGTCCTGGCCTTCCTCGCGCCGGGCGGCGGATCCGGATCGGAGGGCGCGCCTCCGAACGAAGGAGCCCAAGTCATCGAGCTTCCGCTCTCGGGCCGCGATCTCGACGCCGTGCTGCCCCGCCACTTGCCCTGAACCCTTTCGCGTCCATATCCACGCGCGACCCCGTCGCGCCGCGCGCGGGGACGCTCGTCACGCCTCACGGCGAGGTCCGGACTCCCGCGTTCATGCCGGTTGGAACGCAGGGGAGCGTCAAGGGGCTCTCGCCCGCCGATCTTCGAGCCTCCGGGACCCAGATCCTGCTCGCGAACACCTACCACCTCATGCTTCGGCCTGGATCGGCCGTGATCCGTGGCCTGGGCGGTCTCCACCGGTTCATGGCGTGGGATCGGCCGATCCTGACCGACAGCGGCGGCTATCAGGTGCTGAGCCTGAAAGGCCTCGTGAAGGTGCGCGAGGAAGGGGTCGAATTCCGCTCGCATCTCGACGGAGCGCTCGAGTTCCTGACCCCCGAGCGTTCGATGGAGGTGCAGGCGGATCTCGGCTCGGATATCGCCGTCACGCTCGATCACGCGGTCCCGCTTCCGCTGGATCCCGCCGCGCAGCGCGAGGCGGGGGAGCGCACGATCCGCTGGACGGAACGCTCGCTCCACCGCGCGCGGGAGCTCGAGCCCGCCGGCGGAGCGCGCCAGCTCCTCTTCGCGATCGTCCAGGGGGGAGGGGATCCGGCGTTGAGGAAGGAAATGGCGGCGCGGACCTCGGCGTTCGAATGCGACGGGTTCGCGATCGGCGGGCTCTCCGTGGGGGAGGAAAAGCGCGAGACATGGGCTCTGGCGCGGGCCGCCGCCGAAGCCCTTCCCGCGGACCGGCCGCGCTATCTCATGGGGATGGGCACGCCGCTGGATTTGCTCGAGGGGATCGCCTGCGGCATCGACCTCTTCGATTGCGTGCTGCCGACCCGAAACGCCCGGAACGGGATGGCCTTCACCGCCGCCGGACCGCTCAACATCCGAAACGCCGAGCACGCGGGCTCGGAGCGTCCGCTCGACGCCGGATGCGCGTGCGAAGCGTGCGCGCTCATGAGCCGCGCCTACCTGCGTCACCTCCACCTCGCGGGTGAGATCCTGGCGCATCGAATGCTGACCTTGCACAACGTCACGTTTTACCAGACACTGATGGAAGGCGCCCGCCGCGCGATCGAGCGCGGCCTCTACCACCAATACGCGCGGGAGTTTTCGGAGCGCTACCGCGAACGGGACGGGAACCCTCCCGCGCCCGCGTGACCGGAGGAAACAAATCGATGCTCGACGTGGCGTTCGCGCAGGCGACCCAGGCCGCTCCCGAGGCGCCTTCTTCGATGGACCAGATGATCCACATGCTCACGCTGCTGGGAATCACGGTGGGGATCGTCTATTTCATGATCATCCGGCCCCAGCAGCGGAAACAGAAGGAAACCGAGGCGATGCGCTCTTCGATCCGCAAAGGTGACCGGGTTCTCACGACCGGCGGACTCTTTGGCACGGTCGTCGGCGAGAAGGAGGGCATCGTCGTGCTCAAGGTCGCCGACGACGTGAAAATGGAGTTCGCGAGGGAATCGATCGTCCAGGTCAAGGAGCGCAGTGGATAAGGGGACGCTCACGCTTCGCTACTATGGGGATCCCATCCTCCGTCAGAAGGCGGCGCCGGTCGAACGCGTCACGCCGGAGATCCGCGAAGTGATCCGCGCGATGTTCGACTGCATGTACCGCGAGCGCGGGATCGGTCTCGCGGCGCCACAGGTCGGGATCTCCCAGCGGATCTTCGTGCTGGACGTGGAGCGGGAGTCCGGGGAGCGCTCGAAATTCGCGCTGGTGAACCCGCTCATCAAGGAATCGTCCGGGAGCATCGTGGGGGAGGAGGGCTGTCTCAGCATCCCGGGGATCCACGCCGACGTGAAGCGCCGCGCCGAGGTGGTCTTCGAGGGCCTCGACGAGGGAGGCGCACCCGTTGTGGTCCGGGGCGACGGGCTCCTGGCCCGGGCGCTCCAGCACGAGCTCGACCATCTGGACGGCGTCCTTTTCGTCGACCGGCTGAGCCCGATCCGGAGAAAGCTCCTCGAGCCGAAACTCGCGCGGATGCAATTCGGCGAGGCCGGGACGGCCGCTCCGAGCGCGAGCGCGTCGCCTTCCTTCTAGCGGGCGGCGTGCGCCTCGTCTACTACGGCACGCCCATCCTCGCGGTTCCTCCCCTCCTGCGGCTCATCGAGGACGGCAAACCGCCCTCGCTCGTCGTGACGCGGCGCGACCGGCCGAGCGGCCGGGGGCTGGCCCTCGCGCCGTCTCCTGTTCGCGCGGCGGCCGAGGCGCGCGGCATCCCGGTCGCGACCCCCGAGCGCGCGGGCGCACCGGAGGAGATCGAGAGGCTGCGCGCTCTCGCCCCCGACGTGCTCGTGCTCGTCGCGTACGGTCAAATCCTGAGCCCCGGGCTCCTCCGCCTTCCCAAGATAGGCGCGATCAACGTGCATTTTTCGCTCCTTCCGAGGCATCGCGGCGCCTCTCCGATCCAGGCCGCGATCCTGGCCGGAGATCGCGAGGCCGGCGTGACCACCATGTGGATGACGGAGAAACTAGACGAGGGGCCCGTCTTCTCGTCCCTCTCGACACCGATCGGACCCGAGGAGGACGCGGGGAGCTTGGGTGGGCGCCTGGCCGAGCTGGGCGCCCGCTGCCTTTCGGAAACCCTCACCCGGATCGAACGGGGCGAAATCGTGCGGCGGGACCAGGACCCCTCGCGCGCGACCTACGCGCCGAAGCTCACGCGGGAGGATTCCCGGCTCTTGCTCGCAGACGATCCCGTCCGGTTCACGCGCAAGGTCCGCGCCTTCGCGCCCGAGCCCGGCGCCTACCTCGAGCTCGAGCGGGAGAGGATCCAGATCCTCTCGGCCGCGCCCGGCTCGATCGGCGCCGAGGCGGGTCCCGGCGAGCCGCCGGGCTCCGTTCTTGCCCTCCATCGCGAGCGGGGGCTCGCGATCCGCCTCTCGAGCGGCTCGGTCTGGCTCAAGAGCGTGCGCCCGAGCGGGCGGAAGGTGATGGACGCCTTCGCCTACGCGAACGGGGCCCGGATCAAACCGGGGGGTATGCTCCCGGTGAAGGACCTCGCGGCATGACCACCCAGAAGCGCGGCCGCAGGAGGCCGCGGGCCCGATCGAAACCTCTCGGCGCACGCGAGCTTGCTCTTCAGATCCTGGTCGCGACCGAGAGCCGGAGCGCCTACTCCGACCGGCTCCTCGAGACGAGATTGAGGGATGCCGCGCTTCCTCCCGCGGACGCACATCTGGTAACCGCCCTCGTGCAGGGCACGCTCCGTCGCCGCGGGACCCTCGACCACCACCTCGCGGCTTTCGCGCGGGAGAACTGGGGCGGGCTGCCCGCCTGGATCAAAGGGGCGCTCCGGTTGGGCGCCTACCAGCTCCTCTGCATGGACAGGATTCCCGCGTCCGCGGCCGTCCACGAGAGCGTGGAGCTCGCGAAAAAGTACGGCCACCCTGGAACCGCCGGTCTCGCGAACGCAATCCTACGTCGGCTCGCGGGGGGCGAGCGGGCGCCTTTCCCGGACCCCGGATCCAGCCCGGTGGAGCATCTTTCGGCCTCCCGCTCCCACCCTCGATGGATCGTGGAGCGATGGGTGACACGTCTCGGCCGCGAGGAAGCGGAGCGGATGCTCGAGGCGGACAACGAGGAGCCGTCGGTCACGGTGAGGCCGAACCTCGCCCGCGCCTCGAAGGAGGAGATCCTGACCCGGTTGCGCTCGGAGGGATTCGAGCCTCAACCGGCCCCGAACGGAGGCCCGGTCTGGATCGTCGGCGGCGGATTCGTGCCCTCGCGCTCCCCGGTCTTTCGCGACGGGCTCATCTCGCTTCAGGACGAAGCCGAGGCCGCGGTCGTTCCGATCCTCGACCCCGCGCCCGGCGAGCGCATTCTCGATCTCTGCGCGGCGCCGGGAGGAAAGTCCGCGCAGATCGCGGAGGCCGTCGGGAGCGAAGGGCGCGTGTTCGCCCTCGAGAGGAGCCCCAGCCGCGCTCGGGCGCTCCGGAACAACCTGTCCGAACGGCTTCGTATGGCCGGGACACGCGTGGTCTGCGGAGACGGGACGAGCCCGCCGTTCCGCGTCGCGTTCGACCGGGTGCTCGTCGATGCGCCCTGCTCCGGGCTCGGCGTTCTGAGGCGGCGCGCGGACGCGCGCTGGCGCAAGGACGAATCGAGCATCGCCGCGATGGCGGCGCTCCAGCCGCCGCTCCTCGACGCGGCCGGGCCGCTGGTCCGCCCCCGAGGCGTCTTGGTGTATAGTGTCTGCTCCTTGGAGCCTGAGGAGACCCATGATGTCGTGGAGTTCTTCCTGCGAGCGCACCCCGACTTCGTGCAGGAAAGCGTCGAGCCCTATGTGCCGCCCGGATTCCGCTCGGGTGTGCCTCATTTGAGCGCGACTCCGCACCGGCACGGGACCGACGGCGTTTTCGCCGCGCGCTTTCGCCGCCGATGAAGGATTCCGTGGACGTCGATCCGGGCGAAACGCTGCAGGAGACGCCCGCGGTCCCGCCGCTGCCGCCGGGCGAACGCCGCCGCGGCCCGCGTTTCTCGTTTTGGTCCGGAACCCTCCTGCTCGCGGGCGTGGCGCTCTTCGGCGGGTTTCTCGTAATGAACCTCGTGCTCATGCCCAGCTTCACCCGCCAGGGTGCCGAGGTGCAGGTGCCGGAGGTGACCGGGCAGAGCGAGATCGAGGCGGAGCGGGTCCTCGCCGCGGAGGGGCTCAAACTTTCCAAGATCTCCGAGCAGTGGAGCCCGGACGTGGCCCGCGGCTTCGTCATCTCGCAAGATCCTGCCGCCGGGGGAGTCGTCAAGCGTGGGAGGCGGATCTCGGTAATCGTGAGCCTCGGCGCGCAGGGAACGAGCGTGCCGCTCCTGGACGGCGTGACCGCGCGTCAGGCGCAGCTCCTCCTCGAGGGGGCGGGCCTCCGCGCGGGTCGGATCGCGAAAGTCTACACCGATGAAGTGAGCAAGGATCTCGTCGTCGCCTCCGACCCGCCGGGCGAAACCCTCGTGCAGCAGGGCACGGTCGTGAATCTGCTGGTGAGCCTGGGTCCAAGACCCCAGAGCTACCTGCTTCCCGATCTCACGGGGAGAGACATCGGGGAGACGATGCGGAGCCTCAGGGAAGAGGGTTTCGCGGTCACGCTGCGGGAAGGAGGAGCGAAGCAAAAGAGCGGGCTCGTATCCGCGCAGGAGCCGTCCGCCGGGCACCGAGTGTCCCCGCGGGACTCGATTGTGCTCTACCACCACCCGTGAGCGGCGGCGCACCGGGGAAGGCCGCGGCCGGCGGTTGGGCGCGCCCGCGGCGAAACCGGATCTGCCCGTCCATCTTGTCCGCCGATTTCTCCCGGCTCGGAGAGGAGGTCGAGCGCGTCGCCCGGGCGGGCGCCGACTTCCTCCACGTCGACGTGATGGACGGCCAGTTCGTCCCCAATCTTACCTTCGGGCCGATTCTGGTCCAGGCGATGCGCCGGCTCACCCCGCTCCCGCTCGACGTGCACCTCATGGTGGTCGACCCGTTGCGCTTCCTCGATGATTTCGCCGCGGCGGGTGCGGACCATTTGATCCTCCACGTCGAAACGGTCGAGGACCCCGCTCTGGCCGCCCGCCTCATTCGGGCCCGCGGGCTGCGGGTGGGCCTCGCGATCAAGCCCGAAACTCCGCTTCCGTGGCTCCTCCGGGCCCTCTCCGGGTGCGACATCGCGCTCGTCATGACGGTCGAGCCGGGCCAGGGCGGCCAGCCGTTTCTCGACGGGTCGGAGGAGCGTATCGCGGCGGTGCGGGCCGCGATCGAGGACGGGAGCCTCGACTGCCTGCTGGGGGTCGACGGAGGCATCAACCCCTCGACGGCTCGGCGGGCCGCGCGCGCGGGCGCGGACACGTTCATCGCGGGGCATTCGATCTTCCGCACGCCCGATCCGGTCGCGGCGCTTCAGGCGCTCCGTCGAAGCGTCGAAACCGCGTGAACGTGCTGGTGACCGGCGGCGCCGGATACATCGGGAGCGTCGTCGTCGAGGAGCTCGTGCGGGCTCGGAATTCAGCGATCGCGCTGGATGATCTCTCCACCGGTCACCGGGACGCCGTCGCCCCGCTGGCCCTTCTCGTCGAAGGGGGAATCCGCGACCCCGAGAAGCTCGACGAGGCCTTTCAGGCGAAGAAGATCGATTGTGTCATCCACCTGGCCGCCAAATCGCTGGTCGCGGAGTCGGTGGCGAAGCCCGACCTCTACGAGGAAGCCAACGTCACGCAAGGGATCCTCCTCCTCGACGCCATGCGGGCCCACGGCGTGACCGATCTCGTCTTCTCTTCCTCGGCCGCCGTCTACGACCCGTCCGCCCCCATGCCCCTCACCGAGACCTCGCTGCTCCGCCCGACGAACCCCTATGGAGCGACGAAGCTCCGATTCGAGCGCATCCTCGAGGAGCGCGCCGCGCGTGGTGAAATCCGCTACGTCGCGCTTCGCTACTTCAACGTGGCGGGGGCGAGCATCGACCGCGGCGAGGATCACCGGGACGAGACACACCTGATTCCGCTTCTCCTCGATGCCGCCCGCGGGGCGCGGGAGCCGGTGCCGATCTACGGATCGGACTACCCGACTCCCGACGGCACCGCCATCCGAGACTATGTTCACGTGGTCGACATCGCGGAAGCCCACGTCCGCGCGATCCGCTATCTCGCCGAGGGGGGCGAAAGCCGCGCGCTGAACCTGGGCGCGGGGCGGGGTGTCTCGGTGCGCGAGGTGGTCGCGGCGGTTCAATCGGTGACCGGACGGCCGGTGCCAACCCTCCCGGCGGCGCGGAGGCCCGGAGATCCGCCCGCGCTGATTGCCTCCTCGGAAGCCGCGCGCCGCGTGCTAGGCTGGAGCCCCCAATTCGGGGATCTGGGCGTGATCCTCGAGACGGCCTGGGGCTGGCGGGTGCGCCACCCGGAGGGCTACAAGGAATGAGCGAAAAAAACGACGAAACCGAAGGGCGCGACCCGGACGAGCTCGCTCGCGAGCCTTTGGTATCGGTACGGGAAGTGCCGGACGAGCAGACCGCCACCATGCTTTGCGATTTCTTGAAGAGCCAGGGGATCGAGGCCACCCCGCAGCCGGTCCAAATCGCATGGTTCAGCACGCTGGAAACGCTTCACCACGGGTTCTGGGGACGGGTCGAGGTGCTGGGGAGGGACGCCGAACGCGCGCGCGCCCTCATCGAGGAGTACCTGGCGGCGACCCCGGAGCAGGGCCCGGGAGAGGAGATCGCCTGACCTCCGTCGGCAGAGGAGAAATCGGGGCTCAAGCCGCGCCGCTCCTCACCCGCGCGGCGCTCGAAGCCCGCGTCCGGAGCTTCCGCGGCCGCCGGGTGGTCGTGATCGGCGACGTCATCCTCGACCGCTATCTGTGGGGCAGCGCCACCCGCGTCTCCCCCGAAGCGCCCGTGCTCGTGGTCGACGTGGAGCGCGAAGAGCTTCGACTGGGCGGGGCGGCCAATGTGGCGCACAACGTCCGCGCGCTCGGGGCGACGCCTGTCTTGATCGGGGTCGCGGGGGCGGATGCTGCGGCCGAGAGCCTCAGGCGCGAGCTTCACGCGCGCGAGGTCGACTCAAACGGCGGCGTGCTCTCCGATCCCACCCGACGCACAACGCTCAAGACGCGCATCATCGCGCACCACCAACAGGTCCTGCGCGCCGACGAGGAATCCCGTGAAGCTCCGGAATCCTCGGTGCTCGAGGAGCTCTGGCGCCGCGTCGAGCGCGCGCTTCCCGACGCCTCCTCGGTGCTGGTCTCCGACTACGGCAAGGGGGTCGTCACCCCCGCGTTGCTGGACCGGCTCCTGCCCGAGCTCAAGCGCCGCGGCATTCCCTGCGCGGTCGATCCCAAAGAGGAGCATTTTCTCCGCTACCGAGGCGTTTCGATCATCACGCCCAACGTCGCGGAGGCCTCCCAAGCCTGGGGGCGGAGGATCCGCAGCAACGAGGACCTGACCGAGGCGGGCTTCGGGCTGCGGGAAAAGCTCGACGCCGAAGCGGTCCTCATCACGCGCGGGGAAGAAGGGATGTCGCTGTTCACCCCCGAGGGGCACACCCACTTTCCGACCCGGGCGCGGAGGGTCTTCGACGTGACGGGAGCGGGAGACACCGTGGTCGCGACGATCGGGACCGCGCTCGCGGCGCGCGCTCCGCTGCCGGAGGCGTGCGTGCTCGCCAATCACGCGGCGGGGCTCGTCGTGGCGGAGCTGGGCACCGCGGCGGCGAGCGTGGCGAAGCTCATCGAATCCTTGGGAGACCTGCCCGTTGGGTGAAATTCTCACCCTGGAGGACGCGAAGCGCAGGCGAAAGGCGGCTCGAATCCTGGGCAGGCGTTTCGTATTCACCAACGGCTGCTTCGACCTGATCCACCCCGGGCACACCGAGCTCCTCCGCCGCGCACGGGGCCTGGGCCACTACCTCCTGGTGGGGCTCAATTCCGACCGATCGGTCCGCGCGATCAAGGGCCCCGGACATCCGATCCAGGGCGAGTTGGCGCGCGCGACGGTCGTGGCCGCGCTCGCGAGCGTCGACTACGTCGTGCTCTTCGACGAGGAGACCCCGCTTCGCCTGATCGAGGAGATCCTTCCCGACGTTCTGGTAAAAGGCGGGGACTATACCCCGGCCAACGTCGTCGGGCGGGAGGCGGTCGAGCGGGCCGGCGGCCAGGTCCATTTGATCCCGCTCGTTCCCGGCTTTTCGTCCTCCTCGATTACCGACCGGATCCGCTCGGGCCACCCCTAGCGAGCCCACACCCGGCCCCGGAACCGTCCGGAGCGGCGGGCTTGACAGGGGCGCGCCGTAGCGGGTAACGTGTTGTGTTTTCCCAACGTAGTGGATCCAGTGCGACCCTGATCGGCGATGTCCTGCTCCGCGGCGAGCGGCTCGAAGCTTCGACCGCATTACTCGGGATACGCCGGTTCCTGCACGAAACCCTTGAAGGAGGTGTGCCTCGAGTGAGTAAGCAACGACGTGTTGTGATCATGGGCGCTGGCGGACGAGATTTTCACAACTTCAACGTTTTCTTCAAGAAACGCCCCGAGTACTTCGTCGTGGCGTTCACGGCATCCGCCCAAATTCCCGGAATCGACGACCGCCGCTATCCCTCTGCCCTGGCCGGCGGGCGGTACCCCAAGGGAATCCCCATCGTCTCCGAGCAGGAGCTGCCCGACTTGATCCGCGAGCACGACGTCGACGAGGTCGTTTTCGCCTACAGCGACGTCTCCCACGAATACGTGATGCACAAGGCATCGTGGATCGCGAGCTTGGGCTGCGACTTCACGCTCATGGGTCCGAAAGCGACGCAGCTCACGAGTCGCGTCCCGGTCATCGCGGTGAACGCGGTGCGCACCGGCTCGGGGAAGAGCCAGACCACGCGCAAGGTCTGCGAGGTCTTGAAGGCGATGGCGAAGCGGGTCGTCGCGATCCGCCATCCGATGCCGTACGGGGATCTCTCCCGCCAAGGCGTGCAGCGCTTCGAAACCTACGCCGACCTGGACAAGCACAAGTGCACGATCGAGGAGCGCGAGGAGTACGAGCCCCATCTCGACCGCGGCACGATCGTCTACGCCGGGATCGACTACGCGGAGATTCTCCGCGCGGCCGAACGGGAGGCGGACGTCATCGTCTGGGACGGCGGGAACAATGATTTCTCGTTCGTGAAGCCGAATCTCCAGGTCGTGGTGGCGGATCCGCACCGCCCCGGTCACGAGCGCTCCTATCATCCCGGCGAGACGAACGTGCGCCTCGCGGACGTGGTGGTGATCAACAAGGAGACGACGACCGACTACGAGAACATCGAAGCGGTCCGCAGCTCGGTTCAGACGCTCAACCCGGAGGCCGTCATCATCGACGCCGCCTCGCCGATCACCGTCGATCATCCGGAGCGGATCCGGGGGAAGCGCGCCCTCGTGATCGAGGATGGGCCGACCTTGACCCATGGAGAGATGAAATACGGCGCGGGAGTCATCGCCGCGCGCCGCCACGGGGCGAGCGAGATCGTGGACCCCAGGCCCTGGCTCGTGGGAGGCATCAAGGACACGTTCCGCCAATATCCGGATATCGGTCCCCTCCTTCCGGCGATGGGGTACTCGAAGGAGCAGATACGGGATCTCGAGCGCACGATCAACGGATGCGATTGCGACGTCGTGATCGTCGCGACGCCCATCGATCTGAGACGCCTCGTGAAAATGAAACACCCGGCCGTGCGCGTGGGCTACGAGCTGGAGGAGATCGGCCGGCCGAAGCTCGAGGACGTAATCCGAGAAATGCTGGGTCGCGTGGAGGCTTCCGGCTTCAAGAAGCCGGGGGCGAAGGACAGGCAAGGAAGAGCCGCCGGGCTCGGCGCGGGCGGCATGAAAAAGGCGGCCCGCAAGGCGGCGCGGGTGAAGACCAAGCGTTGAACCTGCACGAATATCAGTCCAAGGGCATTTTTCGGGCCGCGGGGATCCCGGTCCCGCCGGGGGACGTGGTCTCGAACGTGGAAGACGCGCTCGCCGCCGCGGAGCGTTTCGGCTATCCGGTCGTGGTCAAGGCCCAGGTCCTGGTCGGCGGCCGCGGCAAGGCGGGGGGCGTCAAGGTGGTGCGCGGCGGGGAGGAGCTTTCGCGCGAAGCGGGGCGCATCCTCGGGATGGAGCTCCGCGGGCTCAAGGTGAACCGCGTGCTGATCACGCCATCGGCGGAGATCGCGCGCGAGTATTACGCGGGGATCGTTCTGGATCGGAGGAACGAGAGCCCGCTCCTCATGGTGAGCCCGGCCGGCGGGATCGACATCGAAGAGGTGGCGCGCGCGGGCCCCGAGAAGATCCTCCGGATTCCGATCGACGGGAGAGGGCTCCCGGGCTACAGGGCGAGGGCCGCCGCGCGATTCCTGGACAAGGACCCGGCGGTTCAGAAGCGGATCGTCCCGATCCTGATCCGACTCGTACGCGCCTACCACGATCAAGACGCCTCCTTGGCCGAGATCAATCCGCTCGCCGTCACGAAGGACGGCCTTGTCCTGGCCCTCGACGCGAAGATCGTGCTCGACGACAATGCCCTCGACCGGCATCCCGATCTCGCGGCCATGCGCGATCTCTCGGCCGAAGATCCGGGCGAGATCGAGGCGCGCGAGCGAGGTCTCTCGTACGTGAAGCTCGACGGAACGATCGGATGCGTCGTGAACGGCGCGGGGCTCGCGATGGCGACCATGGACCTGATCCAGTTCCACGGAGGGAAGCCGGCGAACTTCCTCGATATCGGGGGCTCTTCGAACCCGGACAAGGTCGAAGCCGCGATGCATATCCTGACCGGAGACCCGCGCGTGCGGGCCGTGCTTTTCAATATTTTCGGCGGCATCACCCGCTGCGACGACGTCGCGCGGGGACTCCTTCTCGCGCTCGACCGCCTGAACGTGAGGATCCCGATCGTGATCCGGCTCACGGGTACCAACGAGAAGGAAGCGCGCGAGATCCTGGGAGAGCGCGGGCTCATGGCCCTGAGCGACATGGATGAAGCGGTGCGGGCCGTGATCGCGCGCGCGGCGGAGGCGGCGTGAGCGTTCTGGTCGGGCGCGCGACGAAGGTCGTGGTGCAGGGGATCACGGGACGCGACGGCTCCTTTCACACGCGCGGCATGCTCGACTACGGCACCAAGGTCGTGGCCGGCGTCACCCCCGGAAAAGGGGGAGACAAGGTGCATTCGGTTCCGGTTTTCGATTCGGTCGAGGAGGCGGTGGCGAAGACGGGCGCGAACTGCTCGGTCATCTACGTTCCCGCGGCGCTCGCCCAGGACGCGATCTACGAAGCCGTCGACTCCGGGATCCCCCTCGTGGTCTGCATCAGCGAAGGAATCCCCGTGCGCGACATGGTGGAGGTCTCTGCCTATACGCGGGGCCGGCAGGTCCGGCTCGTCGGGCCGAATTGTCCGGGGCTCATCTCGCCCGGGTCGTGCAAGGTGGGCATCATGCCGGGAACGATCGTGAAACCGGGGAAGGTGGGCGTGGTGAGCCGCAGCGGCACGCTCACCTACGAAGTGGTCTGGCAGCTCACCCGCGCGGGCCTGGGCCAGTCCACGTGCATCGGCATCGGCGGCGATCCGATCGTGGGGACCCGGTTCGCCGACATGTTGGCCCTCTACCAGCAGGACCCCGGAACCGAGGCGATCGTCTTGATCGGCGAGATCGGCGGAAGCGACGAAGAGGACGCCGCGCTTCTGATCCGGCGCGCGATCTCAAAGCCGGTCGTCGCGTTCATCGCGGGCCAGACCGCTCCCCCCGGAAAGCGCATGGGCCACGCGGGCGCGATCGTGTCTGGAGGCTCCGGCACCGCCCAGGAGAAAATGGCCCGCCTTCAGGAGGCCGGCATCCCCGTCGCGAAGACGCCGTCCGAGATCCCGGGCTTGATTGCGGCCGCGCTCCGACCGAGGCGGAAGTCCAAGCTCAAGCTGGTGCGCGGCAAGGCGAAGAAACCGGCTCCCGCCACCCGGCGGCGCGGACGCTAGCGACGCCCCAGGCGGTTCCGCTGCCGCGCCACACCGACCCTGTTCGCCGTGATCCCCCTTCTCCAGAAGGAAGCCTTATTCCCCAAAGGGAATCCGCGCCGCTTCGCATTTAGCCCGGCCCCGCATCGCAAGGAGGAAGAGACTTGGAGGAAACACTTTTCATGATCAAGCCGGACGCCGTGGAGAAGCACAAGGTCGGCGTCATCCTGGCCGAGGCCGAGCGCGCCGGGTTCGAGATTCTGGACCTGCGTCTCGTGAGGCTCGCGCCGCGCGACGCCCGGCTCTTCTACGCGGTGCACGAGGGGAAGCCCTTCTTAGAGGAGCTGGTCCAGTTCATGTCGTCCGGCCCGGCGATCCCATGCCGGGTTCGGCGCGAGAACGCCGTCCAGGCGCTTCGGGATCTGATCGGCGCCACCGATCCCAAGGAAGCCAAGCCGGGCACGATCCGGGCACGATTCGCGGAGAGCAAGGGGCGGAACGCGGTGCATGCGTCCGACTCGCCGGAGTCCGCGCGCGCCGAGATCGAATTCTTCTTCGGAGACGGGTCGGCGCGACGCTAATCTAAAGAGCCATGGAGCTCAAACTACACGAGGTCGAGGAGGGGCAGAGCAGGCTCGACATGGAGCTTGCGGCCGATTCCGTCGGGATCAGCCGGCAGGATGTCGCGCTGGAGGGTCCGCTCAAGATTGGCCTCAGCCTGGACCGCCGCGGAGACGAGATCTGGATTCGCGGAACCGTGCATGCCATTGCCCTGCAACAATGTAGCCGGTGTCTCGTCGAATTCTCCCAGATTCTCGAATTGGATTTCGAAGTTTTCTGTGCTAAGTTGCCATCTGCCCGCATGATGAGCCCCAAGGCCCTGGATGAAGAGGACGGGGGGGTCCATTTCCACGACGGCCACGTGCTCTCCATCGACAGCGAGATCCGGGAAGCGGTGCTGCTCGGTCTTCCCATGAGGCCGCTCTGCCGCGATACATGCGCGGGCCTTTGCCCGCGGTGCGGAGAAGATCGCAATCTCGGGCCGTGCCGTTGCGTGGGCGCGGCCGCCGGCTGATCCGGAAAGGCACCGGACCTACGCCCCGCGCGGCCGGCGACGAACATCCAACGAAGGGAATGTGGAACGATGGCTGTACCCAAGAGAAGGCATTCGAGCACCCGCGGCAAGAAGCGCCGCACCCACTGGAAACTCGCGCTGCCATCCCGATCGCTCTGCCCCCATTGCAGTCAGCCGAAGCTCCCGCACCGCGTGTGCGGGCATTGCGGCTACTACGCGGGCGAAGAGGTGATCTCGCAGGAGGAGTTGAAGAGTACGTAAGGGCGGGGACGGGGCGACGGTGAGCGATCGAGCCGGACGGCCGGTCATCGGGGTGGACGCCATGGGCGGCGACCTTGCCCCCGGTGTGGTCATACAGGGCGCCATGGAGGCGATCCGCGAGTCGACGGGCGCGTTTGATGTCCTGCTCATCGGCGATGAGGCGCTCGTTCGCGAGGAAGCTGCCCGCCTGCATCTGAGCGCGGACCTGCCCCCCGTGATCCACGCATCGGAGCGCGTGGAAATGGGTGAGTCCGCGGCCACCTCCGTTCGAAAGAAGAAGGACTCCTCGATCAATATCGCCGCGCGCCTTCAGAAGGAGCGCCGGACCAGCGCGATGGTATCCGCCGGAAATACCGGCGCGGTCGTGGCCGCCGCCCTCTTCGGCCTGGGCCGGATCGAGTCGGTGCAGCGTCCCGCGATCGCCACGGTGCTCCCCACCCCGCAGGGCAACGTCGTGATTCTGGACGTGGGCGCCACTTCGGACTGCAAGCCGTACCACCTCCATCAATTCGCGATGATGGGCAGCATCTATGCCAGGCTGGTGCTCCACGTGGAGCGACCACGCGTCGGGCTGCTGAACATCGGGGAGGAGGCGGAGAAGGGGAGCGAGCTCTACTACGAAGCGCATCAGCTGTTGAAGCAGAGCCCCGTCCATTTCGTCGGAAACGTCGAGGGCCGGGACATCATCCTCGGCACGGCGGACGTCGTCGTGTGCGACGGTTTCGTCGGAAATGTGCTTCTCAAGTTCGCGGAGAGCGTGATTCCGAGCGTGGGCAATATGATCCGAGACGAGATACGGAGCGATCCTCTGAGCATGCTCGCGGGGCTCCTCCTGAAGCCGGCCTTCCGGAGGCTCAAGCGCCGCCTGGACTATGCCGAGGTCGGCGGGGCGCCGCTCTTGGGAGTCGACGGTACCTGCATCATCGCCCACGGGCGCTCGAACGCGCGCGCGATCAAGAACGCGATCCGGGCGGCGGCGCGGGTCGCCGAGGCGCGCGTCGCGGGATTCATACGCGAGGACCTTCAACGGCTGGCGCCGGAGGCCGCATGACGGCGGCGGGGAATCGGCAGGGTGGCCGCGCGAGGAAACGGACATGATCTCATCCGCGCGCGACGTCCATATCATCGGAGTCGGATCCTGCACGCCGGACCGCGTGCTGACCAACAAGGACCTGGAACAGATCGTCGATACCTCGGACGAGTGGATCACGACGCGGACCGGGATCAAGGAGCGCCGCATCGCCGATCCCGAAACACCCGCCTCCGCGCTCGCCACCGAAGCGGCGCGTCGCGCCGTCCGGGATGCCGGGGTGAAGCCGGAAGAGCTCGATCAGATCATCGTCGGGACCGTGACGGGAGACCGCCCGTTTCCCTCGACCGCGTGTCTCGTGCAGGACCGCCTCGGCGCCGCCGGGGCGTACGGGTTCGATATCTCCGCCGCCTGCTCCGGGTTTCTCTATGCGCTCTCGCTTGGGCGCACGCAGATCGCGGCCGGAGCGGCGGACACCGTGCTCGTGATCGGGGTCGAGACCCTTTCGAAGATCGTCGACTGGACCGATCGCAACACGTGTGTGCTCTTCGGCGACGCGGCCGGCGCCGTCGTGCTCCGCTCGACGGGACAACCCGGCGGGATTCTGTCCACGAAGCTCCACAGCGACGGGTCCCTGACGAATCTGCTCGAAATGCCCGGGGGCGGCTCGCTCCATCCCGCGTCGCACGAAACGGTCGACCGAAAGCTCCACTACATCCGCATGAGCGGAAACGACGTGTTCAAGTACGCCGTCCGCGCCATGGAATCGGTGGCCTGCGAGGCGCTCGAGGCCGCGGGGCACAGACCGGAGGAGCTGGATCTCCTGTTTCCTCACCAGGCGAACTATCGCATCATCGACGCCACCGCGAGGCGGCTCGGCCTGCCGATGGAGAAGGTCTTCGTCAACCTGGATCGCTACGGAAACACCTCGTCCGCCTCGATTCCGCTCGCGCTCGACGAGGCGAAGCGCCTGGGGCGCCTCAAACCCGGCGATCTCGTGGAAATGGTGACGTTCGGCGGAGGCTTCACGTGGGCCGCTTCCGTGGTGCGCTGGTGAGCCGGATCGCGTTCCTTTTTCCGGGCCAGGGCTCGCAGGCGGTCGGCATGGGTCGCGCCCTCGCGGATCGTTTCCCGGAAGCGCGCGAGGTTTTCGACCGCGCCGACCAGGTCCTCGCCATGCCTCTCTCCTCCCTCTGCTTCGATGGACCGCTCGATGCGTTGACCCGCACGGAGAACACGCAGCCCGCGCTCTTGGTCACGAGCGTCGCGGCGGCCCGCGTGCTCGAGCGCCGCGGCGTGCGGCCTTCGGCGGGGGCCGGGCACAGCGCGGGGGAATTCGCGGCGCACGTGGTGGCGGGCTCGCTCTCCTTCGAGGACGGGCTGAGGCTCATCCGCAGGCGGGGCGAGCTGATGGCGAACGCGGGGAAGGAGCGGCCGGGAACGATGCTCGCGGTGCTGGGCCTGGGTATCCCTGAGATCGAGAAGCTCCTCGCCGCGGTGGCGAGGCCGCGCGATCTCGCCGCCGCGAACTACAACTCGCCCGGACAAATCGTGCTGTCCGGAACGCGCGAGGCGCTGGATCGCGCCTCGGAGGAGGCCAAGAAAGCGGGGGCCAAGAAAGTCGTCCCCTTGCACGTCAGCGCCGCGTTCCATTCGCCGCTCATGGAGACCGCGGCGCGCGGGCTCGGCGAGGCGCTGGAGTCGATCGATCTCAGGCCCGCTCGGTTTCCGGTCTACGCCAACGTTTCCGCGCGGCCGGTGCAAGCCCCCGAGGAGATCCGCGCCGCGCTCCGGGAGCAGCTCCTCCAGCCGGTGCTGTGGGAGCAAACGGTTCGCGCGATGGTGGAAGACGGCGTGCGGCGGTTCGTCGAAGTGGGCCAAGGGCGCGTCCTCCGCGGCCTCGTGAAGAGCGTCGACCGCGATGTGTCGCTTTTCGGAAGCGAGGACCCGGAGGCGGCGGAGGCCGCCGTCCAGGCGCTCCAGGAAGTCGCGGCGTGAGCGACCGGCGTTTCGCGGAAAGGGTCGCGGTCGTGACCGGCGGGGCGAAAGGAATCGGCCGCGCGGTCGCATCGCGGCTGGCGCGCGGCGGCGCCCGGATCGTCGTCTCGGGGCGGGACGGAGCGGCGCTCGAGAGGGCGTGCGCCGAGCTTCGCTCGGAGGGGGGCGACGCGATCTGGGCCCAAGGGGACGTGTCGAAGCCCGGGGACGCGGACGCGCTTTGCGCCAAAACGCTCGAGGCGTTCGGCAGGGCCGACATCCTCGTGAACAACGCGGGTGTCACGCGCGACAATCTGGTCATGCGCCTGAGCGAGGAGGATTGGGATCAGGTCATCGACACCAATCTGAAGGGGAGCTTTCTCTGCATCCGCTCCTTCACCCGGCCCATGATGAAACAGCGGTGGGGCAGGATCGTGAACATGAGCTCCGTGGTCGGGCTCATCGGCAATCCCGGCCAAGCGAATTATGTCGCGTCCAAGGCGGGAGTGGTGGGGCTCACGAAGGCCGTTGCCAAGGAACTGGCATCGCGCCATATTACGGTGAATGCGGTAGCTCCAGGGTTCATCGAAACCGCGATGACAGCCGATTTGAGCGAGAAGGTGCGGGAGGGCTTGAAGGCGCAAATCCCCCTCGGACGGCTGGGATCCGCCGATGACGTGGCCCACGCGGTGGCGTTCCTATGCTCGGAGGAGGCCGGCTATGTCACCGGCCAGGTACTGTCCGTCGATGGCGGTATGAGGATGTGAACGATCGGATTGCGGAAACCGGAATCCAAAGGGAGGTGATGCAGGGAATGGCCTCATTCAGCGAAGATCGGGTCAAGCAGATCATCGTCGATCAGTTGGGCGTCGCGCCGGAGCAGGTGACGCCGGAAGCATCCTTCATCGACGATCTGGGAGCGGACTCGCTCGACACCGTGGAGCTCGTGATGGCCCTCGAGGAGGAATTCGACATCGAAATTCCGGACGAGGACGCGGAGAAGATGACCACGGTGGCAGACGCCATCAAGTACCTGGAATCGCACGTGCCGAAGAACGCCTGATTCGGCGCCGCGCCGGACGCGTCGCGTTCCGCGCGGGTTGTGAGCGCAGGCGAGGAAATCGAGAGAGGTTCGTGACCTATCGGAGAAATGGGAGCCCTCGGAGGGTGGTGGTGACCGGGCAGGGCGTCGTATGCCCCCTGGGAAACACGGTCGAGGAGTTTTGGAAGCGGTTGATCGCCGGCGAGTCGGGGATCGGGCCGGTCACGCGATTCGACGCGGCGGGATACGACACGCGGATCGGGGGCGAGGTGCGCGGATTCAAGCCGGAAGACTTCATGGACCGGAAGGACATCCGACGCACGGACCTGTTCGTCCAGTATGCGGTCGCCGCATCCGCGCAGGCCTTGAACCAGGCCGCCGTTCGCGACGGCGCCGTCGACCCGGACCGTTTCGGCGTCATCGTGGGGTCGGGCATCGGCGGCATTTCGACCTTCGAGGATCAGCACCGAGTCCTTCTCGAGAAGGGCCCGAACCGCGTGAGCCCCTTCTTCATTCCCATGATGATTTCGGACATGGCCTCGGGCCAGGTGTCGATCCTCTTCGGCGCCAAAGGCCCCAATTACTGCACCGTGTCGGCATGCTCCTCGGGAGCGCACGCGGTGGGCGAGGCTTTTCGGATCATCCAGAACTCCGAAGCGGACGTCATGATCGCGGGGGGCGCCGAAGCTCCGGTCACTCCGATTTCCTTCGCGGGATTCTGCTCCATGAAGGCGATGTCCACGCGTAACGACTGCCCGACCCGGGCCTCCCGGCCCTTCGATTCCCAGCGCGACGGATTCGTGATGGGGGAAGGCGCGGGAATCCTGATCCTGGAGGAACTCGAGCACGCGAAAAAACGCGGCGCTGCGATCCTGGCGGAGGTCGTCGGTTACGGCGCCACTGGAGATGCCCATCATATGACCGCTCCTGCCCCCGAGGGTGAGGGTGCAGCGCGGGCCATGCGGGCCGCCATCAACGATTCCGGACTGCCCCTGCGCGAGTTCGGATACGTGAACGCCCACGGCACCTCCACACCACTCAACGACAAGTTCGAAACCCAAGCCATCAAGTCGGTATTCGGGGAGCACGCACACCGCGTGGCCGTCAGCTCGACGAAGTCGATGACCGGCCACCTGCTCGGAGCCGCCGGCGGACTGGAGACGATCATCTGCGTCCTTGCGCTCGAGCGACAGGTCCTTCCTCCGACCATCAATTACGAGCACCCCGACCCCGACTGCGATCTCGATTACGTCCCCAACACCGCGCGATCGGTCGAAGTGCGGGCGGCCCTCTCGAATTCATTGGGCTTTGGCGGGCACAACGTCACCCTGGCGTTATCGAGGAGCATGGCACCGGAGGGTCCCTAGAGGATCCCGAAACGTGAAATTACTCAGAATGCTGTTTGGACTGGAAAAGGCTCCCGCGCCTCGATTCGAGCGTCGCGGAGGCCGTGAATTCGATCTTCGCGGGTTCGAAGCAATCGTTCATTACAAGTTCCGAGACCCCGAGCTGGCGCGGCAGGCCCTGACCCATCGCTCCTACCTGCACTCCCAACCGGAAAAGGGCGCCGGAGAATCCAACGAGCGGATGGAGTTTCTCGGCGATTCCGTCGTGGGGCTCGTCGTGAACGAATTCCTCTACCGAAAGTTCACCTCGCTTCGCGAAGGGGAGCTGACGAAGATGAAATCGCTCCTCGTGAGCCGCGTGATCCTCTCTCGAACGGCGAAGCTGATGGGTCTGGGGGACTACATTCTCCTGAGCGAGGCGGAGACCGGCTCGGGCGGGCGCGATCGCGCCTCGATCCTCGCGGACACACTGGAAGGCGTGATCGGAGCCGTGTACCTGGACGGCGGGCTCGAGCCCGCGCGGCGCCTCACGGAGCGGCTGCTCCTTCGCCAGGTGCATGAGATCCTGAGCGACGCGAATCTCGCGAACTACAAGAGCATGCTCCAGGAGTACGTCCAGGGTGAATTCAAGACCCACCCGC
Source organism: Candidatus Eisenbacteria bacterium (assembly GCA_005893275.1). Classification (NCBI taxonomy): domain Bacteria; phylum Candidatus Eiseniibacteriota; species Candidatus Eiseniibacteriota bacterium. The sequence continues at coordinate 37,420 of VBOW01000018.1, forward strand.
AATACCGTATCTCGAGCGAGATCGGCCCCGACCACGAGAAGGTGTTTACGGTCGAGGTCGTCGTGAACCAGAAGGTGCTCGGCCGCGGCCACGGGAGCAACAAGAAGGAGGCGGAGCAGGAAGCGGCCCGGGACGCGCTCCTCCACTTCGAGAAGATGGTGCGCGGCGGCGACCGGCAGGACCACAGGCGCCGCAGGCGTCGTGGCGGCCGGGGGCGTCGTTCGCGGGGCGGTGGAGGGCGCGGAACGGGGACGGGGCAGCCCGGATCCCGGGGCCCGCAGGAGGAGCAGGGCGAGCTGCGGGGCCCGGACGGGGACAAATCCCCTTGGGCCGCCTCGCGCTTGCAGTCCGGATCGTAGCTTGTTATAATTAAGGCGTCGTCTCGAGACAGGGGAGGAAGGTCCGTCTGGGCCTTCCTCCGTTTCTATAAGCAACCCTGGAGACGACGTGTACAAAGGCGAGCCAACCTCACTCATCTCAGGGACGGGCATGGGGACGCTGGCGCTGATCCTAATCGCGGCATTGGCCGGGCCCTCGTCGGCCGCTTTTCCGCCCGGCCCCGCCCCAGTGATCCCTGCAAACCTCGAATTCCTCGTGCGCTCGGCCGTGGCCCAGGAGGCCGGCAATGCCGAGGAAGCCGCGGTCTGGGCGGAGGCTCTGGCCGCGGAGGACCCGGTCTCGAGCTACGTCGCCTCGCGATTCGCGGAAATCCTCGAATCCTCCGGCGAAGACCAGCGCGCGCTCGCGTGGGGCGACCGGGCGCTCCACCTGGACAGCCTGAACGCGGACGCGGCCATGCTGGTCGGACGCATGCGCCTCCGCGCGGGGGAGGCCTCGGTCGCCGTGCAGGCCCTGACCCCGCCTTTGCGGCTTCTGGGAGCGCGCCCCGAGCTTTACGCCATGCGATCCCTCGCCCATGAGCTCGACAAGAACTACGAGGGGGCTCTGGCCGATCTAAAGCGCACCGACATCCTGCTCCAGGATTTCGGATGGGTGGCGACCGGCGTTTTGGGGATGGCGCTCGAGGATGGCCGGCTGGATGAAGCGTCTCAGGCCCTCCAGCTGGCGCTCGAGCTCACCCCGGACGACCCCCGGACCTTGGGACTGGGTGTCGCCCTGGCCCGGCGCATGGGCGACACCGCGCTCGAGGAAAAGCTCCTCCGCCGGCGCGCGGAGGCCAATGACGCGATACCCGAGCAGATCGCCGCGTATGCCTCGTATTTGTTCCGCGAGGGGGACCGGAAAGCCGCGAAGGCTTTCCTGGGTCGGGTGGCGCGGCGCGGTTTCGACCCGGCGGACGTCCGCGTCGAAGCCGGTCGCAGTCTCCTGAGCGACGGCGACTATCGCGCGGCATTGGAGGCGGTGAAGCCGCTTGGGGAAAACCGGGCGACGTTGCCCGTCAGGGCCCGCGCGCTCGTGGCGCTCGCGAACGAGAAGCCCGCGCTCGGGTGTTACAGGAAGCTCATGAAGCTTCGCTCCCTGACGCAGGAGGAGTCGCTGGTGGTCGCCTATCTAGAGATCAAGGTCGGCGACCGTCGAACGGGGATCCTGACGCTGGAGCAAATCCGAGAGGGCCTTCTGGGGAGCCCGCGAAGGGTGCTGGCCGGGGCCCTATGCTACATTCTTCTCCACCACCCCGAGGAGGCCGTCGCGATCATGCGCGAGGGGGCCCTGAGGGGCCCCGAGAGCCCCATCCTCTACGCGGAGCTGGGCCAAGCCGCTGCCGAGACGGGGGATAGCCTGGTGGCCGCGTGGGCCTTCCAAAAGCTAAGTGGGCTGGGGAAGGAAAATTCGGAGTGCCTCTATTTCCTCGCTGCGACGGATCTAAGCCAGGGGGAGGTCGATCGGGCGGTCCGAAGGCTCGATCGGGCGGTGGAGCTCGATCCGTGGAACGGGCGGGCCCTGTCGCTCCTGGGAAGCATCCGCTACAATATGGGGCAGCTAGAGTTAGCGAGAGATCTCTTGAGACGCGCGGTTCGATGCCGCGACGCGGGCTCAGACGCCGAGCGAATGCTCGGCCGTGTGTGCCGGGCCCTCCGGCTGGACAGCGAGGCCCGGGCGGCCGAGTCACGGGTCCGCGGAAAGCGCGCCTCCCCGAGCCCCGCTGGGCTTACCTTCTTCGCCAATCCCTAAAGGAACCAGCCCCTTCCGGAACCGGCCACCGTTCGACGGTGTATCCAGTGCCACGGAGACCGATGTGGCCAACGAGCTGCGTCTTGTGAAAAAGCTCGACCTCGCCGAGCTGACCGATGAAGACGTCATGGAGCGTTGCGCCTTGGGCTCCGAGACCGCGTTCCGCGCGCTCGTCCAGCGGTATCGCTCGCGCATCATGAATCTCGTGTGTCGGTTCATCAACGATCGGGACCGCGCCGAGGAGATCAGCCAGGAAGTGTTCCTCCGGGTATTCCGGAACCGCGAGCGCTACCGAAAGAGCGGAAAATTCTCGACTTGGATTTTCACGATCGCCGTCAATCTGACCAAGAACGAAATCCGTAGCCGCGTCCGGCACAAAGGGACGTTCAGCTTGGATGCGATGGAGGAGGATTCCGGAGGGCAGGGGCTCGCGTTCCCCGACCTGAAGCCTCTGCCCGACGAGGACCTGCATGCGACCGAAATACGCCGGCGCGTGGCGGAAGCGCTCGAGAAAATCCCCGCGCGGTATCGCGAGGCCGTGGTGCTGCGCGATATCGAGGGCCTGAGCTACGAAGAAGTGGGAGAGATCCTCCGAATCCCCGGCGGGACGGTGCGGTCGCGCATCAATCGCGCCCGGCTGATGCTGAAGGAGAGACTCAAGCCACACCTGAATCTGGAGGACGCATGAAGTGCCGGTCAGCCGAGTCATTGTTCTCGCCCTACATTGAGGACGAGATAAGCCAGGAGGAGCGCCGGGAGCTGGAGGCGCACCTCATGGGGTGTCGTCGGTGCTCGCTCGGAATCCGTGAGGTCCGGGCCGCGATTTCGCTCATGGAGGGCCTCCCTCAGGCGGCACCCGGCCCCCATTTCGAGGAGGACGTCTTCGCGCGGATCCGGTCCGGCGAGGGCCTTCGTTTAAGCCCCACGGAGCTGATCCGAGAGCTGTTCTCCCCGGCCCGGCTGCGCCCCGTCTTCATGACCGGGACCGCCGTGTGCGCCGTGTTCATCGCGGTCATGCTGTCTCCGGTGGGCCAGGGGGGGCTCCACCCGAAACGCACCCATCCCGGCGTGAGCGTTCGACAGGAGGCCGGTCCGCAGATCCAACCGGGGCCGAGCGCTCCGGCTGCCCCGGCCGAGCGGGCCACCGCCCCCGCGCATGCCGGCGAGGCTCCCGTGGTTGCGAGCGTGCCGAGCCGCCTCGCGGTGCGCGATTCAATCGTGGACGGCACGGTCCCGCGTCAACGCTACCTGGATGAGATCATCAACGATAAGTTCTACCTCGAGCGCGGTGGCGAAGGGGAGAACTCCACCGTCGTCCCGGTCAACGAGACGCCTGACGACGGCGTGTACATCACGTTCTAAGCGAAGCGTCTCGGGCCGGAGTGCATCGGCGATGCCTGTGACCCGAATCCGATCGGCACGCGCCTCAGGGCTCACCGTCTTCACCCTTCTCCTGCTTTTCTGCTCGAACGCGAGCGCGAGCACCGCCACCATTCTCCCTTTCAAGAGCGACGAAGCGACGCTGCTCGTTGGCGTCGATTCCGCACGCACCAGCGTCGTGACCATGGTCGCGATGCCCGCGCCTGATTCGAGGCCGAGAACGGCCCCCGTGCGGCGCCTCATCGGCACGGGGGTCGTTCTGGGGCCGCACCGGCTCCTCACGACGGCGAGCATGGCGATCTCCCGGGGGACCTTCACCGTGCACCTGGGCGACGGCGACCGGCGCGGTGCGCAGATCCGAGGCGTGGATCGACAATCGAACGTCGCCCTTTTCGCGGTGGACGGTCCGCCGCTTCAGCCGCTCCGGCAAGCTTCTCCCCAATCGCTCGCGATCGGCTCCTGGGTGGCGGTCATCTCCAACGTGAGCGTCACACAGCCCCAGATCACGTTGGGGCACGTCGTGGGCCGGGGCGAGCGCATCGATTTCCCCTATTCCGGCGATATCGCCGAGATCGAGGCCTCGACATACCCAGGAGCGAGCGGGGGCGCCGTTCTGAACGAAGCGGGAGAGTGGGTCGCGATCGTCGTCGGACGCGCGGGACCCGCTCCGGTCCGCTCTTCGGCGTCCTCCGTGGTGGAACCCGACGGCGCGGACCGGAAGCAATCGACCGATCTCCTGATCGCGCTCCCCGTCGATCAGCTGCTGCGAATCGCAGATGATCTCGAAGAATACGGGAGCGTGCGGCGCGCGTTCCTGGGAATCCAGATGCGGCGCGGACTCCTCGCGGACACCCTCGGCGTGCTTGTGGAAGGTGTCGTGCCGCGAAGCCCCGCCGAGCTGGCGGGTCTCAAGGCGGGAGACCGGATCCTGGCGTTCGAAGGGTCGGTCATCCACTCGGGGGAGGAAATCACCTCGCTCGTGCGCTCGCTCCGGCCCGGCGATGAAATCGAGATGACCGTCTCGCGCGGCGCGGATATCTTTCCGATGCACGCGACTCTCGACGCCGCGGTGGGCGCGCCCGCCGCGCCGCCTCCGCCGAGCCGTGCCGCGGAGCTGGGACGTCTCAAGCGCTCGCTTCGAAAGCTCGAGGCGGAGACTCAAAAGATCGAGGAGCAGATCAAGGCGCTCGAGTCCTCCCCGGCGCGCTAGCCCGGCGCCAACCGGACGGACCCCGGGCGCTAGTCCCTCCCTCCACCGTGTGGTAGCCTGCGCACCGCCATGGGGCGCATGACAAGAGCTTCTGTCCTTTTCCTGTTCGCGGTCGCCGCCGCGGGTTGCGGCGGCCGTCCCTTCGCGGAAGGAAGCAGCCGCGAGCTCACGATCGTGACCGCGCTCCCCGCCGACTCCCCCGAGATCCTGCTCCTGCGCGCCGTCGTGGAGCGTCTCGCGATCAGGATCGAAGACGAGTCCGCTTACGACGTGCACCTGGCCACCGCGGACGATCCGGGCGTGTACCGCGCACGAACGGTGCTTTTCGTCGGGTTCGGACCCGCGGAGAGGATTCCCCGGGAGCTCGAGCCCCTGAAGGGGTCGCTCGCGTCGGCTCGCGAGCCGTTCGTATTTTCTCCCGACGTCTGGCTCCGCGGGCAGGCGGCGGGTATCTTCTGGACGGAAACGCGCGGCGATCTTCTGCCGGCGCTCCAGCGATATCAGAACCGCCTCTTCGAGGAGCTCGACCGCGCCACGTTCTCCACGGTGCGCGCCCGGCTCCTCGCTCTCCCCCGCGATCATGATGCCGAGAAGAGCCTCCGAAGGCTCGCGGGATTCGGCTTGCGCGTCCCGCGCGGATACGCGGTTCGGATTCATCCCGGCACGAAGGCCGCGCTTCTCCTGAATGAGGGCCCGCCCGCGCGGCTCTTGCGCATCATGCCGGTGGGAGCGGCACGCGGCCCGGATCTGCGGAGCATGCGCGCCGCGCTCGCCCGCGCGTTCCGGCCCAACGAGCGCACGCTCGACCTGATCGACCCGACCCTCACGCCCGGCGAGCTCGCGGGCGCGGTCCGGCAGATCCACGGCCGCTGGGAAGACGGGGAGGTGAGCGCCGCCGGACCGTATCGCTTCTACGAAGTCGCACGGCAGGGGAGACGGTTCTACGTGGACCTCGCCGTCTTCGCTCCGGGGAGGCCCAAGCTTCCTTACCTCCGCGAGCTCCAGGCGATCGCGGAGACGCTGACCGCCCGATGATCTCGGTATCGGTCCCGCGCGGGAGAATCCGCTATTCGATCCAGGTCGCACCGGGCCTTCTCGGTCGCGCCGGCGAGGCGATGCTCCGAGTATGCGACCCGGGAAAGCTGCTCGTGGTCACCGACCGGACCGTTGCGCGGCTTTACGGCGCGCGGCTTCTTTCGAGCCTTCGTCGCGCCGGATTTACGCCGCGGGCGATCGCGCTGCCGCCGGGGGAACACACGAAGACGATCGCCAACGTTCGGCGCCTCTGCGAGCGCTGGGCGCGGTGGCGCGTGGACCGGTCGGTCCCGGTCTTGGCGCTCGGCGGAGGGGTGGTGTCCGATACGGCCGGCTTCGCGGCCGCGGCCTACGCGCGGGGGCTCGACTGGGTCGTCTTTCCGACGACGCTTCTCGCGCAGGCCGACGCAGGGATCGGCGGAAAGGTGGGGGTCAATCTCCCCGAGGGAAAAAATCTCCTCGGCGCCTTCCATCATCCGCGAGGGGTCTTCTGCGATCCCGAAGCGCTCCGGACGCTCTCTCCTCGCGCCTTCCGATCAGGGTTGGCCGAAATCGTGAAAATCGGCGTCATCCGACGCCCCGCGATCCTAGCGAGCCTGCGCCGCCTCGGGGGGGATCGCGCGCGCGTCACGGGGCTGATCCGCGCCGCGGCGAGAGAGAAGGCGTGGTATGTCTCTCGTGATCCGGCAGATCGAGGGATTCGGCAGCACTTGAACTTCGGCCACACCGTGGGGCACGCGCTCGAAGCCTCGTACGGATACCGTCGATTCACCCACGGCGAGGCGGTCTCGATCGGAATGGTCGCGGCATCGAGGCTGAGCGTCCGCGTGGCGGGCCTCGACCCGCGCTCGGCGGTGGAGATCGAGGATCTGCTGCGATTGCTCGGTCTTCCGGTGAGGCTCAGCCGTTCGCCGCGGGCGGCCTTTTGGAGCGCGCTGGGAAAGGACAAGAAGCGTGGACGGACGTCTCTTCGAATGGTATTGTCGCCCGCGATTGGAGCAGCTAAGACCTATGAACTACACTCGCTTACCCCGCTCCGCGAGGTAATCTCGAGCCTCGTCCAGAAACCCTGAGAGGCTTATGTCCGAGGACGCACGCTACGATTCAATCGCGCTGCTCGAACGCATCGCGACCCAGGATCCGTCATCGCCGCTTTATCTTCCGCTCGCCGAGCGCATGCGCGAGCAGGGCAGAGTCGAGGAGGCGATCCGGCTCTGCGAGGAGCGCCGCGGCCGCCCCGGTGAAGGCGTCGGGGACCGCATCGTCTTGGGCCGTTGTTACCTCGCGGGGGGCCGTCTGCCCGAGGCACGCGCCCAATTCGAGAGCGCGGTCCGGCTGGACCGGGAGAACGTCGTCGCGCTCAAGGCGCTGGCGGGGATCCTCTCCCACGAGGGAAATCACGCCTCCGCTTCGGATTTCTATCGCGCGGTCTGCCGAATCGATCCCGGCGATCTCGAATCTCAAACGGCCCTTCATCAGATCACGTCGGGAGAGTTTCCCGAGGTGCGCCCTCCGGATCTGGTTGTTGCCCAAGGGGAGCTCACGTGGCAGCCGGTGCAGCCGCCCCGCGAAGAGGAATACCTGGGCGAGATCTCGCTGGGCCTCCACACGATCGAGTCCTTCGACTCCGAATCGCCGCGGCCCTACGAGGTCAAGGTGCAGGATTTCCAGGAGATGGAGCTCGAACGCTTCGGGGTCGACCGCTCAACCGCACCCGAGGCGCGAGGCGACGTAGCGGTCGCCCCGCCCGAGCCCGTTGATGCCGCGGTCGCCCGTGACGAGCCCGCTCGCGCCGAGGTTCCGCCGGCCGAGCCCGCCCGCGCCGCGGCTCCCCAGGTGGAGGCCGAACGCGCTTCAGACCCCGCGCCTGTGTCCGACTGGACCGAGCTCCCTCGCAGCCCGATGCCCGTCGCGGAGCCCTTCAAGCCCCCGAGGACGCAGCAGAACAAATCGGCCTTCGAAACATGGGTGAGAAGGCTCAAGGGTGGAGCGGGCTGATGCCGCGGACCGTATGGGTATTGCACGGTCCGAACATGGACCTCCTGGGCTCCCGCGAGCCCGAGCTCTACGGTCGCGAGACGCTCCAATCGATCGACCGGAGGCTGAGGAAGCTCGGAGAGGACCTCGGGCTCGGCGTGGAGTGTTTTCAGACCAATCACGAGGGGGCGCTCATCGACCGCCTGACCGTGGCGATGAGCGCCGCCCAGGGTTGCGTCATCAACCCCGGGGGCCTCTCGCACACAAGCGTGGCCCTCGCGGACACGATACGTGCGATGACGATTCCGGTGGTCGAGGTGCATCTCACGAACCTTTACGCGCGCGAACCCGCGCGCGCCTCCAGCCTGACCGGGGCGCACGCCTCGGGCGTGATCATGGGTTTCGGGGCACGGAGCTACGAGCTGGGGCTTCGCGAGCTGGCCTCGCGGCTCAAGCCGTCCGGAACACGCGGGAGATCCCGGTGAATCTCCGCAAACGGATCCGCGAGCTGGTCGCGGTCATGCGCGAGGAGGAACTCGCCGAAATCGAGGTGCGCCGCTGGTTCACGACGGTGCGCGTGCGCCGGCCGGGTGCCGACACCGCGATGCCGGTCCAGGCGGTGGCCCCGGCGGAAGCGGCCGAGCGCCGCGATGGGGACGAGAAGCAGCTGAGGGATCTGGTCCCGATCAAGTCGCCGATGGTGGGCACCTTTTATCGCGCGCCCGCTCCCGATGCCGATCCCTACGTCGAGGAAAACAGCTCGATCACCGTCGGGCAGACGGTGTGCATTGTCGAAGCGATGAAGCTCATGAACGAGATCGAATCCGAAGTTGGCGGACGAATCGCTCGGATCCTCGTTGAAAACGCGCAGCCCGTGGAGTACGGGCAGACGCTGTTCCTGGTGGAGGCCGACACCGCGGCGTAGCCTGCCCGGGGGGGAGTGGGGATGAACATCAAGCGAGTGTTGCAGAAGATGGTGGAGCTCAAGGCGTCCGACCTTCACGTCAAGGTCGGCGCGAAGCCCACCGTGCGGGTGGACGGCAGCCTGGTCACGCTCGACGAGGCGGCTCCGTCTCAAGCGGATCTCGAGGCGATCGTCGATCAGATCCTGACACCGAAGCAGAAGAAGATATTCGAAGAGACGAAAGAGGTCGACTTTGCTTTCGGGGTGACCGGCCTTTCGCGTTTCCGGACCAACTTCTACCAGCAGCGTGGGACCATCGCGATGGTCTACCGGCAGGTGCCGGCCACGATCCCAGCCTTCGAAGAGCTGAATCTTCCGACCGTGATCGAGGAGATCTCGACCCGTCCGCGCGGGCTCGTGCTCGTGTGTGGCACGGTCGGGAGCGGTAAATCCACCACGCTCGCCGCGATGATCGACTCGGTGAACCGGACCTCGGCGCGAAACGTGATCACGATCGAAGACCCCGTCGAGTTCCTCTACCGGGACAAGAAGAGCACCATCTCCCAGCGCGAAGTCGGACTCGATACCGCCTCCTTCGCCGAGGGCCTGAAGCACATCTTGCGGCAGGATCCCGACGTGATTCTGATCGGCGAGATCCGCGACGCGGAGACGATGGGGACGGCGCTCATGGCCGCCGACACGGGCCACCTCGTGCTCTCCACCCTCCACACCACCGATGCGTCGCAGACGATCAACCGGATTCTTTCGTTCTTCCCGCCGCACCAGCACGAGGAGACCCGGTACATGCTCTCCTCCACGCTTCAGGCGGTCATCGCGCTCAGGCTCATGCCTCGGTCCGATCAGACGGGACGGATTCCCGCGGCGGAAGTCATGACGGTCACGGCCACGATCCGCGAGTACCTCCTCGATCCGGAGAAGACTTCGCTCATCAAGGGCGCGATCCAGGAGGGCGTCTCCCAGTACGGGATGCAGACCTTCGACCAGGCCATCATGAAGCATCACACGGAGGGGAAAATCAGTCTCGAGACGGCCCTCCGATACTGCTCCAATCCCACCGAGTTCGAGCTCCGCGTGAAAGGCATCCACGCGACGTCGGACGAGTCCTGGAAACCGTTCGAGCACAAAGAGAATCTCGTCTAGCGGAATGTTCAAGAAAATCCTGGTTGCCAACCGCGGAGAGATCGCGTTGCGGATCATCCGCGCGGCCCGGGAGCTCGGGGTCGAGACCGTCGCTGTCTATTCCGAGGCGGACCGGGATTCGCTGCACGTCCGCCTGGCGGATGAAGCGGTTTGTATCGGGCCGCCCCCCTCGTCCGCGAGCTATCTCCACATCGCGCGGATCATCAGCGCCGCCGAGATCACGGCTGTCGAGGCGATCCACCCGGGCTACGGCTTCCTTTCCGAGAACGCCCATTTCGCCGAGGTGTGCGAGTCGTGCCACATCCGCTTCATCGGGCCGACCTCGGAGATGATCCGGCTGATGGGAGACAAGGCGGCCGCGCGGAGGACCATGCTCCGAGCCGGCGTGCCGGTGACGCCGGGAAGCGAGGGAACGCTCGAGTCCCCGGACGAAGCGGCCAAGGTCGCGTCCCGCCTCGGCTACCCCGTGATCATCAAGGCGGCGGCGGGGGGAGGGGGCAAAGGGATGCGGATCGCCACCGATGAGTCGTCGTTGCGCCACGGGATCCGGACCGCGCAGGCGGAAGCGGAGGCCAGCTTCGGGAGCGGGGCGGTCTACCTCGAGCGGTACATCGAGAAGCCGCGCCACATCGAGTTTCAGATCATCGGGGACCGGCACGGGAATCTGCTGCACCTGGGCGAGCGCGAGTGCTCGATCCAGCGACGGCACCAGAAGCTGATCGAGGAGTCGCCCAGCGTAGCGCTCGACGACGACCTGCGCACGAAGATGGGCTCCGCGGCGGTCGCGGGAGCGCGATCGATCGGGTACGAAGGCTGCGGCACGATGGAGTTCCTCCTCGGCGAGAACCGGGAGTTCTACTTCATGGAGATGAATACCCGGATCCAGGTCGAGCATCCGGTCACCGAGGAGGTAACCGGATACGACCTCATCAAGGCGCAGATCGCGGTGGCGGCCGGAGAGCCGTTGCCGTGGCGGCAAGAGGAAGTCCGGCTTCGGGGACACGCTCTGGAATGCCGCGTGAACGCGGAGAAGCCGGACAAGAATTTTCAGCCCTCGCCCGGAAAGGTGAGCTATTTCCACGCTCCCGGCGGGCACGGCGTGCGCGTGGACAGCCATCTCTATTCCGGATATTACGTGCCTCCCCACTACGATTCGATGGTCGCGAAGATCATCACCTGGGGGCGCGACCGCATGGAATCCGTCGTTCGGATGCGCCGGGCTCTCGAGGAGACGGTGATCGAAGGAATCGATACCACGATTCCCCTTCATCTCCGCATTCTCAAGAGCCAAGGCTTCTTGAGCGGGGACATCCACACCGGAACCCTCGAGGAGATGCTGGGTATGGAGCAGCCGGCGAAATGAAGCGCATCGAGCTCTGTCTCTTGCCCTCCGAGCTGGAACGCGCTTCGCTCGACGCACAGGTCGTGCTCGTCGACGTTCTGCGCTCGTGCACCAGCATCGCGACCGCGCTCATGAACGGAGCGGCGAAGATCATCCCCGTGAAGACGGTCGAGGAGGCGACGCGGCTTCACGAAACGCTGGATCCCAAATCGACCCTCCTTTGCGGCGAGCGGGAGGGGCGCAAGGTCGGCGGCTTCGCGCTTGGAAACTCACCGCGCGAGTTCACGCGCGAGAACGTGAACGGCGCGACGCTCATCTTCGCCTCGACCAACGCGAGCCCGTTGATGGCGGGCCCCCTGGGGGGGAGGGACCAGGTTCTCCTCGGTTACGTGAACCTGGGCGCCGTCCTTACGGCGGTTTCCGGGGTGGATGCCGACGTGACCATCGTCTGCGCGGGGCGTAACGGGCGGTTCTCCCTGGAAGATGCGGCGTGCGCCGGGGCCCTGATCCGTCGGCTCGCGGACGCGAGGGGGAACCTCGAGCTGAACGACGCGGCCACCGTCGCGTGCGATTTCGACCGGGAACACGGCTGGTCGCCGGAGTCCATCCTGCGTCGAAGCGAGCACGGGCGCTACCTCATCGAGCTTGGTTTCGAGGAGGATATCCCGGTCTGCGCGGCGGTCGACAGCGTCCCGGTCGTGCCACAGCTCAGAAAGGGGCGTATCACGGCTTCCGCGCCCGCGGTGGCGGAGAAGCGGTAGCACCGCCGCGTCCGTATGACGCCGTGGAGCCCGGGTCCGGGTGTTCAGGATTTTCCTCTCCGCCCGATCCCGGGCGGGCGTGGGCTCTTCCTGACCGCCGGACGGGAGCAGCGGCCGATGCGTTCCCACCCACGCCGCACCCCGCTCGCGGCAACGCTCGCCGCCTTCGCGCTCGTCGCTTCGAGCTGCTCCACCTGGCACTCGATCGGCAAGGACCGCCCTGCCGAGTTCATCGCGCGTGAGAAACCCAGCGCCGTGCGGGTCTCATTCGCGGACTCCATGCTGGTCCTGATTGGCCCCGCCCTCCAGGGTGATACCCTCCTCGGGCTCGCGAAAGGCGATCCGTCTCGGCATGTCGGGATTCCTCTATCCGAGATTCGCAGGCTTGATGTGCGAACGCTGCGTGGGTCCACGGCCGGAAAAGTGATCGTGGGAACCTTCTGGGCCACCGGCCTCGCGCTGGCCATCTATAGCCTGTTCCATCACGATCCACCCATCCCATGAACCGAGAATGCTCGCCGCGCCGCCTACAGCCCCCGCCGTGCCCGCCGTAAGAGCTCCAGCCCCAGGCTGCCAAAGACGATGTTCCCGAGCCAGGCTCCGACGATCGGCGGGAGCGTGCCGCTGTGGCCCAGCGCCTGGCCGGTGCGTATGATGGCGTAATAGACGAAGCTGATGAAGACCGCGAGGCCGAAGCTGATGGCGAGTCCGCCGCGACGGACCCGGATCGCGAGCGCGGTCCCGATCAGGACGACGATGAGGTTCGTCAATGGAAACGAGATCTTGAGGTAGAGCTCGACGAGATACTTCTGCACGCGGCTTCCGCTTTGCTTCAGCCTTCCGATGTATTTCTCGAGCTCCCAGTAGGAGAGCGCCGCGGGATCCTCCTCGGCTTTTTCGAAGCTCTCAGGCCGCTCCTTCAGGCCGGGGATCACGAGCTCGTTGAAGTGGGCCGCGTGCTCCCCTTCGCGGTCGAAACGCCTGACGAAGCCCTGCCGGAAGACCCAGTGGCCGTTCTCCCATTTCGCCGACTCGGCGTCGATGCGGCCGCTCAGCGTGTGTTGCTTGATTTCCTGGATCACGACCTCGCGCATCGTCCTCTCGGGGATGCTGTAGCTGCGGATCAGGAACGTGCGTCCGTCGCTGCCGAGATAGGCTAGGTTCGCGCGCACGACGGCGCCTTCGAGGTTTTCCTTCTTGATGTCGCCCCGATAGATCTTGTTTCGCACGGCGTTCAGGTGCGGCATCACGGTCTCGTTCGCAGTGAACACGGCGATGCAGACCAGCAATGCGAATAGGTACAGCGGCGCAACGATCCGGGTGAGCCCGATCCCTGCAGCCTGCATCGCGGTCAGCTCGTTGTGTCGGCCGACTTGCCCCAGGGCGAGGAGGCAGGAGAGGAGCATCGACATCGGGAGCACCATCGTCACGATCCCGGGAATCGAGACGAGGTAGAAATGCGCCACGACCGCGAGCGAGACCTTGTTGTCGAGGAAGGAATCCAGCTTCTCGAATATGTCGACCACGATGAAGATGGCGACAAAGAAGAGAAGGCCCGTGATGAGGGATGCGAGCTGCTCTCGGACGAGGTAGCGGTCGAGGAGCTTCACGCCGCGGGGACTCGGCGCGTGCGGCGTCTGGGCCGTCGGATGATCTCGGCGGCTTGGAGCGTGAGGAAGAGTCCGATCGCTCCGATGACGATGTTGGGTGTCCACATCGCGACCGCGGGGTCCAAGAAGCGCCGGTCCGCAAGCTCCTCCCCTCCGGCAAGGCAGAGGTAATAGAAAACGAAGAAGAGGATCGAGATAAAGGCCACCCCGATTCCGCTCTTGCGTGCCCTGATCCCCAGCGGCGCCCCGACGAGAACGAAGACAATGCATGCGGCCGGGATCGAAAACTTCTTCTGGACCTCGACCTCGAGGCTGTTCATCCGCCGGTCCAGGGCGTCCACTTCGATCTGGCGCATCTGGATCATGTCCATCGTGAGCGGGTTGATGAAGAGCTTGGGAGGTTTCCCGGGCGGCAGCGCTTCGGGCGGCCGGATCGGAGAAACGGTCCGGAGGACGCTGCGAAGGAACCCCAAGACGCCGCGGGGAGGCTGCCGCGGAATGGCGGCCTTCACGAACGCGTCGTAATTCTTGAAACCCGCCTGGTGGATGAGGGTGTCGCGGGCGGCCGTGGAAGCCGCTAACTCCTTCCCAAGTTTCATGATCTGGCCCCGCATCATCCCGAGGCTCATTTCTCGGTCCCCCCGCGCGTTCGAATCCGACCTCTCCAGATCCGCCCCCGCGTTCCGAATATTGATAATGTGGGTCTTGAACATGAGCCGCCGGTAGATCCGTTCCTGGTCGTTGGGCGGCATTTCGTGAATTTCGCCGTCGTGGAGCTCGAGGGTGACGACGCGGCCGTCCGGGGAGCTGTGGAAGACACCCCAGTCCGCGAGAATCGTGGTGGGGCGGGCGCTCGAGTTGAGCTGGTAGATCTTGACCCCGCGGATCTCATTCGTGCGGTTGTTCACCTTCTCAACGAAGATGTTGTATCCCTCGAACCCGTCGATAAATACCCCTTCGCTGATCTGCGTCGTGGGTCGCTTCCGGCTCACGTCCACCATGAGGTTTGCTAGGGCATGGTTCGTCTCTGGGAGGATGTGGTTGTTGAAGAGCACGAGTCCCCCCGCGAGCAGGGCCGCGGCCGCGAGCGGCGCCCCCACGATCCGCGCCAGGTTGATGCCGTTGGCCCGCATCGCGGCGATCTCGTTATCCTGGGCGAGGCGTCCGAAGGTGGCGAGGGTGGCGATCAAGACCGCGCATGGTACCGCGAGGGCAAGCATCCAGCCCATCGACAGGGCGAACAGCTCGAGCACGATCCCCGCGGGGATTCCCTTGCCGATCGCCAGGTCCACGAGGTCGAACATGAAATCCAGCGTGAGCAGGAAGATGACGACGCTGAAGCCGATCAGAAACGGGAAGACGTGCTCGCGAAGCACGTACCGTTCGAGTATTCTCATATGGGCCTACCTTTTAACACATTTCAGGCCGAACCGCCGCGGGTTCCAGGTGTTCACTTTGTTACGTGACGGGGCCCCGGACCCGGTCTAACCCCTTTGATCCCAGAGCGGCCGTCGCCTTCATGACACAAAACCCCAAGCTGGGCGCCATTCTCTGCATCTGCCTCACCCTCGGGGGCGGGGCCCTGCTCTGCGGTCTTGCGGAGGGCAGCCTCTGGGGCTATGCGCGCACCGATCCCGCGTTCGGCGAAGGCCCCCTCGGCGGCGGGCACAGCGAGATGCCGCCCGGGTGGCTGATGCGGCGCCTCGACCCCGCGGGGCAGATGGAGCCGCCTTCCCCTGATCCATCCGTCAGCATCGATCCCTCCAACGGCCACATCCGCGAGATCTATCGCGAAGGGGGTATCGAGACGCGCCCGCCCATGGTCACGGACTTGGACGAATACTCGGGGCTTCTCACCGCCCGAACCTATCGCCGCCTTTGGCGCGATCAGTCGAAGACCAGCCGCTCGGTGGCCCGCGGCACCACCAGGCCCAAGGGCCTTTTCCACGCCGAGCTTCCCATCGCGATACCGAAGCAGCTTCGAGGGATCCTGGGGAACGGCGCCCCCAGCATCGACGTTTCCGGGAGCGAGACGATCACGCTGAGCGGCGTGAGCGATTGGACCGTGCGACGCCAGGACGCGGCCCAGTCGGAACGCAGGCGCCAGAGCGCGTTCCCCTCGCTCGAGATGAAACAGGACTTGCAAGTAAACCTCACCGGATCGATCGGCGACAAGATCAAGGTCGACGTGGACCAGTCGAGCAACGTCCAGACCTCGCTCGACAACAAGGTCAAGCTTCGCTACGAGGGGGACGAGGACGACATGATCAAGTCGATCGACCTCGGGAACACGAACCTTTCGCTCCAGGGCGCCTCGATCCGCCAGGAAGGGCTCTTCGGTGTGAAGACCGTGGCCAAGCTCGGCAACGTCGACGTGGTCACGATCGCGAGCAAACAGGAAGGGAAGACCGAGACCGCGCGGTTCACGCCGTCGGGCGAGAAGCGCCAGGTCAGGATCGCCGACCTCGACTACATCAAGAGGCAGTACTTCCTCATCAGTAGCACGCCGATGGTTTCTGGGGTTACTGGGTGGAAGCGGGAGACCCTCCAGGTGTACCGGGACGATCGCAGCGCCGACCACACGGGAAAGACCGAGGGGGTCGCGCGTCTCAATCCGGGAGCGCCGGCCGACTCGTCGAACCCGGAAATCCCCGGATTCTTCAAGGTCCTGACGCAGGGTACCGATTTCGACCTCATTCTCCCCTATGACACGGGATCGTCTGGGACCGAGATCCCGATCCTCAAGATGCGGTTCCCACTGAACGTGACCGACGTTCTTGCGGTAACCTACGTCGACAAGTCACCGACCGGACAGGACATACCCGTCGGAGACCCCAACAAGTTCCTACTCAAGGCGATCAAGCCGACCTCTGACGAGCCGGCAACGCTTGCCGGGGGCGCATACGACCCCAGCGATTCCTGGTACCCGACCATCCACTATGAGCTGAAGAACTTTTACGACCTGACCGCGCGGAACATCGCCAAGGAGACCTTGACGCTCAAGGTGCGACGCCGGGACAACGGCCTTTCGGTGGACCCGGACGCGATCGGCGGCAGACCGCTCCTGGAGGTCCTGGGTCTGGATCAGCAAGGAATCACGGTCGACACGCGCCCGGACGGAAGACTCGACGACCGGTACGTGTTCCCGGAGGAGGGGGTGCTCTTTTTCCCCGACCTTCATCCCTTTGCCCCTGGATGCGACACGACATTCCCGGTGTGCTTCGACAATATGAACCGGAACACGCTCCGGGGCGACTCCGCCAACCCGAATGTCTACTACACGAAGAATACCGACTTCACCACCCAGTCCCGTTATTACATCGAGGCCGAGTTCAAGAGCAGCCAGCAGGGCTACTTCCTGGGTCGGTTCAACATCCTGGAAAATTCCGAGCAGGTGAAGGTGAACGGCATCCCGCAAACCAAGGGTTCCCAGTACACCATCGACTACGACACGGGACAGCTCACGTTCACCGCGCCGCCCGGGCCGGACGACGTCATTTCGGTCGACTACTCGTTCGCTCCGGGGGTCGGCCAGGTCCAGCGGACCCTCTTGGGATTCTCCACATCATATAGCCCGAGCGCGGACCTGAGCGTGACCTCGAGCATGCTCTACGAGAGCCGGGGCGCCCAGGAGCTGAATCCGAAGCTGGGCGAGGAGCCGGCGCGCTCCATGGTGGGGGACCTGGCTTCGGTCATGACGTTCCGCCCTTCCTGGATGACCCAGTTCGCGAACCTCCTTCCGGGGGTGCACACGAGCGCTCCCTCCACGCTCAACTTGCAGGGCAACCTGGCGGTGAGCATGCCCAACCCCAACACCAAGGGGGAGGCCTACGTGGACGACATGGAAGGGAATCGCGAGTCGAACACCCTGGCGTTGGGCCGGACGACCTGGATGTGGAGCAGTATCCCCGTGGACACCGCCACGGGCCAGCCGATTTCGCTCCTCGTGTCCGACCATGCCCCCATCCAGTGGTACAACCCGCACAACTCGGGATCGATCGTCCACGAGCAGGACTTGAAGCCCGTCCTCACCAAGGAGGAGGGCGGGGACAACGAGCGGAGCGTGCTCGAGATAAACATGCTGAGCCCCACCGACAGCGCCAACACGTTCACCTCCGTGACCTGGACCGGGCTGACCCAGGCGCTCTCGAGGACCGGGCAGGACCTCTCGAGGACGCGGTTCGTCGAGATCTGGGTCAACGACAGGAGACAACTCGACCACGCGCAGACCCACGCGAAGCTCCATATCGACTTTGGCCGCGTGAGCGAGGACGCCCTCTGGGAGCGGAACGCCTTGCCCAACGACCGCCTCGATACGGAAGACAAGAACGGCGATACGAAGCTCGACAAAGACGAGGACACAGGCTTGGATGGGCTCCACAACGAGCAGGAGCCCGGGTTCACCGGAGCGAACGACCCGAACGGCGACGACTACCACTACACCACCGGCTCCCCAGACTACTCGGGGATCAATGGCACGGAGAACAACAGCAAGGACGATCCAAACGGCCGACCGGACACGGAAGACCTGAACCTCGATGGGCACCTGGACAAGGACAATGACTACTTCGAGGCGACGGTCGACCTGTCGGACACCACCTACGTGGCGGTGGATGTCGCGCGGGATTACCCAGGGCATCCCGTGGTGACCAAGAATCCCAACAACGGCTGGCGGCTCTTCCGGATCCCGCTCGACGGCCCCGCATTCCATACCGTCGGCCGCCCGAGCTGGGACAACATCAAGCACGCGAGGCTCTGGCTGGACGGAATGACGGCTCCGACCAATCTCCAGATCGCCGGCATCGAGCTGGTGGGAAGCCGGTGGCTCCCGAGGCCTCTCTCCGACGATCAAAGAACCCGGCAGGTGGTCCTCGACGTCAAGGTGCGGAACAACAAGGACGACGCGGGGGGGCCCGTGTTCTACAACGCGCCCTTCGACGTCCCCAACGCCGTGGGCGGGAACGCCACGCGCCGCGAGCAATCGCTCGCGCTGGCCTACGCCAATCTCAGCCCGCGCGATTCCGTCTTCGCGTTCAAGACCTTCTCGGATGCCGGAAACGGCGCCGGGTACACGCAGTACCGAGACATCCGCTTCTACGTGCACGGGGACGCCGGGGTCGACGCCCAGAAACTGAGTGTGGTGGCGCGCTTCGGCCCCGACACGGTCAACTACTACGAATACAGCCTCCCGGTGCGCACGGGCTGGCAGGACGCCCGGATCCCCATGGAGATCCTCTCCCGTCTCAAGGAAGCGAGCAACGAGCGGGTGAAGATCGACTCCCTGACCGGCGCCGACATCGGCGCGCGCTACACCGTGGTCGGAAACCCCAGCTTCACCCGGGTGAACCGGATCACGTTCGGGGTGACGGTGGTCGATACCACGGCGATCGGAGCGCCGGGCGAAGTTTGGATCGACGAGCTGAGGCTCGACGGCGTGCGCAAGGACGTGGGCAAGAGCGGGAATTTCGTCGTCCAAGGAAATTTCGGCGATGTGCTCTCGGTGAGCGGAAACTATCAAAAGCAGGATCAGGACTTCTTCCGGGTAGGCACGGGCGTGAATCGGGGGAGCGGCCTAAACCACACGGCGCTCGGATTCTCGAGCACCCTCCAGCTTGACCGAATGCTTCCCCTGACGGGGCTCGAGCTGCCCGTGACCGTGACCGTCGCCCACGCGACCGATGTGCCGAAGTACAGGACCGGATCGGACGTGGTGCTCGACCGGGCACGCTCCGACATCGAAACAAGGAGCACCGACCGGCAATCGGTCGATTTCCGGTACAGGCGGACCGGCCCCAGGAAAGGCTGGACGCGCTGGACCATCGATGCGGTCAGCGGCTCGATGCGCTACCAGCGAGAGGCGAACGTGGATCCCCAGTTCAACGATTCGACCTGGACCTTCACGACGGGGGGGAATTACAGCATCCCGATCGGCGGCGGCAAGGGGATTCCCTTCTCGAAGAACGTGCGGTTCAAATATCTCCCCGACGTCGTCTCCTTCGGCGCGGACTGGAACTCCTCGCGGCACGCGTACTACACCCGCTACCTCCAGGGCAACCAGGACTCCTCCGCCCTTCGCTCGAATGCATTGACCCGGCTCCTGACGCTCCGGACCGATGCCTCGTACCTCCCGATCGGGAACAGCCTCACGACGAGCTACCACCTCGAGTCGAGGCGCGACATGTTGATCCATCGCGAGGGCTTTATCGGAAACGTGGGAACCGAGGTGGGCCGCAACCAGACGATGACCATGGCCTGGGTGCCCCGGCGGGTCCTTTTCTTGAACCCGAACATCTCCCTCACGGGGACCTACCGAGAGGACGCGGGCTCGGGGGTTCGCGTGAATTCGTCCGATCCGCTGGGGCTCAAGAACATCGGCAATACCGGCTCGCTCCGGGCGACGACCACGATTCCTTTCTCGCGGTTCGCCAACCAGTTCAAGCCGGCAGGCTCGAGGCGCGACACGAGCGAAGCGAGCCCGCTGACCGCGCCGTTCCGTTTCATCTTCAGCCGGTTCCAGGACATCCAGACTACGTTCGCCTTCAACCGCGCCGCCGCGGTCTCGCGCGTGGTCGGGAGCCCCGGTTTCGCCTACCTGACCGGCTTCACACAGAAGTTCAACCCGTCGATCTATCGTGCCCCGAACTCGAACGTCGTGCAGAGCCGGTCGTACCTCACGACCGCCAATACGATCGTCGCGCCACTCAACCGACTCACGGTCACCGTGCACGCGGATCATCGGATCGATTACAACGACAACCTGGCCGGCGCACGCCGCATCTACACGCTGACCTGGCCGGACCTGAACGGCAGCTGGCTCCAGCTCCAGCAAATGCTCGGCATGGACGAGATGATGAGCTCGCTCGTGGTGAATTCGCATTACTCCGTGAGAAGCGAGGATCAGGGCCCGGCCGGAAAACCGATCGAGACCCATAGCGTGACCACGAACTGGGGACCGCTCCTCGGATGGGAGGCGTCGTTCAAGAATGGGATCCGCGCCAACGTGAACACGTCGCTCGCAAGGACCGAGGCTCTTGACCAGCGTCAAGGCGGCGTGAGCCGGACGCGCACGAGTACGACGCACGACATCCGGCTGACCAAGGTCTACCCCGCGAGCAAGGGAATCCGCTTCCCCTGGAGCAAGCGGCGTGTCAAGCTTCCGAACGACGTCAACTTGAACCTCACAATGGGAATCACGCGGGACAAGCAGGAGACGGACCAGCCGGGGTTCCCGACCCTTGTCGAAACCGATATCCAGCGGCTGAACGTCGGGAGCGGGACGACCTACAATTTCACGCCGTCGATCACGGGGGGGTTCGATCTCGCGTTCCGGCAGACGAAGGATTACAAACAGGACCTCACGCAGCGCGGGATCACGGTTGCCGTCAACGCGCAGTTCCGCTTCTAAGCGACGCCTGCTGGCGGCGGCGTTCCTCGCGGTTCTCCTTCCATCCTGCCGGCACCAAGCCTCGGCGGCGGCCTTCGACGGGAAGCAAGCCTTCGCGCTTCTGGAGCGCCAATGCGCGTTCGGTCCTCGGGTGCCCGGCACCGCCGCGCACGACTCCTGCTTTGCGTACCTCGTGGCCCGCTTGCGCGAGCTGGCGCCGGTCGTCCAGACGGACACCTTCACCTACAACTCGCCGGATCTCGGCCATGAGGTCCGGCTCATGAACGCCGTGGCGCGCTTTCGGCCCAAGTCGAAAGAGCGGATCCTCTTCGGGGCGCATTGGGACTCGCGGCCGTGGGCGGACCGCGATTCCATCCCCGCGCATCGAAACCTCCCCATCCTGGGGGCGAACGACGGGGCCTCCGGTGTCGCGGTGCTCCTCGAGGTGGCGCGGGTGCTCCGAAAGACCGGCACCCCCATCGGGGTCGACCTCGCCCTCTTCGACGGGGAGGATATGGGAACCGAGGCGAACCCGAGCGGCTTCTTTCGAGGCTCCACCCGCTTCGTGGAATCGCGCGGGGACGACCGGCCGCTCTTTGTCCTCGTGGTGGACATGGTCGGGAAGAAGAACCTGAACCTCCTGCGGGAAGCTATCTCCCGGGAACAGGCATCCAATATTGTGGATATGGTGTGGGAGGAAGCGCGCGAGCTGGGGGTACGGAATTTCCGATCCGGGCCCGGTCCAAGGGTATACGACGACCACGTTCCGTTCCTGAACGCCGGGATTCCGGCCATCGATTTGGTGGATTTTGATTTTCCGGAGTGGCATACGGCCGGCGATACACCCGCGGTGTGCTCTCCCGCCAGTTTGGAAGCGGTCGGCAGGGTCCTGGTAACCCTCGCAACCAAAGCTAGTTTCCTTTCCCGCTGAAATTTCCGCTTGATCGGACGGCTCTCCGCGGGCTAATTTGACGGGTCCGAGTGGACCCGCAGTCCACTCGAACTTTTTAGGCGCTGGCCCGGACATGGGTCGAGCCCGGGACGGACCGCATGGATCGTGGACAACTGAGGGAAGAGCTCACCCGACGCCTCCAGGCCCTCCTCGGCGAGGAGATGTTCGATCTTTGGGACCTGGATCTGGCCTCCCAGTCGGGTCGGACCGTGCTGCGCGTCGTTCTGGACCGTCCGACCGGCGTCACGATTGCCGATTGCGCATATTGGAATAAGAAAATCGGCCGATATCTCGAGGCCGAGAACGTGGTGCCCGGCAGCTATGTCTTGGAGGTCGGGTCCCCGGGAATCCAGCGGACGCTGTCGCGCCCCGAGCACTTCGCGCGTTTCGTCGGCCGGAGCGTCGAGATCAAGCTGCACGACCTCCACATGGGTCGCCGCACCTACCGCGGGGAGCTGCGGCAAGCCGGAGAAGGGACGATTTTGCTCGAGGATCCGATCGCGGGGGTCGTCTCGTTGCCGTACGCGGCGATCAAACACTCGCACATCGTCGCCGACCCGTGGGAGGGACTGCGCGCGAAGGAGCGCCGCCCGAAGGGATGAAAGCAGTGGCGAAAGAAACACACACAAGAGGCGTCAACTACGAGTTGATGGAGGCGATGGCGCAAATCGCCCGCGAGAAGAGCGTGGACAAGACCATCCTCGTCGAGACGCTCGAGGCGGGACTGCTCTCGGCCGGGCGAAAGCGCTTCGGTCAGACCGCCAATATCGAGGTGAAATTCGACGAGCCGAGCGGCCGGATTCTCATGAGGCTCACGCGGCGGGTCGTGGAGGACACCGAGGACCCGGCGCAGGAGATCGATCTGGAAGAGGCGCAGCAGTACGAGGCGGACGCCCGGATCGGGCAGGACTTCGTGCAGGAGCTGACGCTCGAGGACTTGGGTCGGAACGCGATCGCGGCGGCCAAGCAGGTGCTCGTCCAGCGCGTCCGCGAGGCGGAGCGCGAGCGCATCTACGAGGACTACCACGACCGGGTCGGCGAAATGGTGCGTGGGACCGTGCAGCAGGTCGACCGTGGAAATATCTACGTGAAGCTCGACCGGTCGGAGGCGATTCTTCCTCCGCGCGAGCAGATCGCGCGGGACCGCTACCACCAAGGGGATCACATCAAGGCCTACATCATCGCGGTCGACAAGCTCGCGCGCGGCCCGCAGATCATCCTCTCGCGGACCCATCCCGAGTTTCTGCGCCGGCTGTTCGAAGCCGAGGTGCCGGAAGTGGCGGAGAAGATCATCGAGATCAAGGGAATCGCGCGCGAGCCCGGTTCCCGCGCGAAGGTCTCGGTGCTCTCGAATGACGACAAGATCGACGCGGTCGGCGCTTGCGTGGGGATCAAAGGCTCCCGCGTGCAGGCGATCGTCCGCGAGCTGGGGGGTGAGAAGATCGACATCGTGCCCTGGAGCCAGGACGCGGTCGTCTTTGTGACGCGCTCGCTCTCCCCCGCCAAGGTGCTCGAGGCGCAGATCGTCGAAGCGGAGCAGAAGATCCTTGTCACGGTCGCGGACGACCAGCTGTCGCTCGCGATCGGGAAGGGGGGCCAGAACGCGAGGCTCGCCGCAAAGCTCACGGGCTGGAAGATCGATCTGATCTCGAAGAGCGAGCGCGACCGGCAGAAGGACTTGGAGCGCCGCTCGCGGATCGATATCGAAGATTTGGAAGGGGCCGGTCCGAAGCTGCGCGAGAAGCTGATCCGCGCGGGCATCGAGACTGTGCAGGATCTGCTCCGCGCCCCCATGGAGGAGATTCTCGCGATCCAGGGAATCGGCGAGAAGACCGCCGAGAAGCTGATCGAGGAGGCGAAGGAGCTTCAGGAGAGGCGGGGTCGCGAGCTGGCCGAAGAGGCCGCGCGCGCGGCTGCCGCCGCAAGCGAGCAAGCGATCCTGGCCGACGCGGCGGGCGAAGAAACGCGCCCGGTCGCCGAGGAAGCGCCGGCGCAGGAGGGTGTCTTGGGCGCGCCCGAAGAGGCGCCCACGGAGGGAGAGCCCGCCGAGGCGGCGCAGCAGGAGAATTCGGGCGGAGATACCCAAGACGAAACGAGGAGCGATGCCAGTTAAGAAGCGGCGTGTGTACGAGGTGGCCAAGGACATGGGCATGTCCAGCGAGGCCCTCGTCCATATCCTGAAATCCCTCTCGGTCGAGGTGAAGAGCCACATGAGCTCGGTCGGGGACGATGTCGTCGATCAGGTTCGCTCGAAGCTCGCGCGCGAGAAGGAGGCCGTCAAGGAAGAGGAGGCCCGCAAGCGCGAGAAGGCCATCCTGGCCGCGAAAGCCGAGGCGGAGCGGCGCGGCTCGCCTCCGGGCCGCGGCCCCGGCGTGGCATTCAAGCTCGGCGGCAAGGCGGGGAAGAAGAAAAAGCGCGCCGTGGACGAGAAGCTCATCCGGGCCAGCGTGAAGCGCACGCTCGCCGAGATGGACGGGAGCAAGCGCCGCCACCACCGCCGCGAGCGCGAGGAGGGGGTCGCGGTCGGGGTGGAGGAAGCGCCCCGCCTGATCCGCGTGAGCGAATTCATCTCCGTCGCGGAGCTGGCCGGACAGATGGAGGTAAAGCCCCAGGAAGTGATCCAGGTTTGCATGCAGCTCGGCATCATGGCCAACATCAACCGCCGCCTCGACAAGGACTCGATCATGGCGGTCGCGGACGAATTCGGATACGGGGTCGAGTTCGTGAGCGAGCTGGGCGAGGAGGAGGTCGAGGTCGCCGAGGAGACCGGCGTCCTCAAGCCGCGCCCGCCGGTGGTCACGATCATGGGGCACGTGGACCACGGCAAGACATCGCTCCTGGACTACATCCGGAAAACCAATGTGATCGCGGGCGAGGCCGGCGGCATCACGCAGCACATCGGTGCTTACGAGGTCGAGCTGCCGCGGGGGCAGAAGATCACCTTCCTCGACACGCCCGGCCATGAAGCGTTCACCGCGATGCGCGCGCGCGGCGCGCAGGCCACCGACATCGTCGTCGTCGTCGTGGCCGCCGACGACCGCGTCATGCCCCAGACGATCGAGGCGATCGACCACGCGCGCGCGGCGAACGTTCCGATCATCGTCGCGATCAACAAGATCGACCTTCCCGGCGCGAATGTCGACCTCGTGCGCCAGGACCTGGCCAAGCAGAATCTCCTTCCGGAAGAGTGGGGAGGAAAGACGATCGCGGTGCCGATTTCCGCCAAGCTCGGGACCGGCGTCGACCGTCTGCTCGAGATGATCCTGCTCCAATCCGAGATCTTGGAGCTCAAGGCCGATCCGAATAAGCCCGCGCGCGGGGTCGTGATCGAGTCGCGCGTGGAGCAAGGGCGCGGGATCGTCGCTACGGTGCTCGTCCAGAAGGGGACGCTCCGCGGCGGAGATGCGTTCGTCGCCGGCGCGCAATCGGGCAAGGTCCGGGCGATGAACAACGAGCGCGGGGGGCGCGTGCCCGAAGCGGGACCTTCGACCCCCGTCGAGGTCCTGGGCTGGAGCGGCGCGCCGCAGGCGGGGGACACCTTCGCGGCGATGGCCGACGAGCGCGAAGCGCGCGAGGTGGCGGCGAAACGCGCGCAGCTCCAGCGGGAGCAGGAGTTCCGCCTCCACAAGCACGTCACGCTCACCGACCTGTATTCCCAGATCCAGTCGGGAAGCGTGGGCGAGCTTCTGGTCGTGCTCAAGGGGGACGTGGACGGATCCGTCGAGGCTCTCGAGGACTCCCTGACCAAGCTCACCACCGAGGAGGTCAAGCTCCGCGTGATCCACCGCGGCGTCGGCCAGATCAGCGAGTCCGATGTGCTCCTCGCCACCGCGTCGAACGCGGTCATCATCGGGTTTCACGTGAAGCCCGATCCCAAGGCGACGGAGCTGGCGGGCAAGGAAAAGGTCGACGTCCGGCTCTACGAGATCATCTACGAGGCGGTCGCCGACGTGAAAGACGCGATGTCGGGCCTCCTGAAGCCCGAGATCCGCGAGACCGTCCTCGGCTCGGCCGAGGTGAGGCAGATCTTCAACACCACCAAGGCCGGCACGATCGCGGGTTGCAAGGTCGTTTCCGGAGCCATCCAGCGCAGCGCGCGCGCCCGCCTTCTCCGGGAGGGCTCGTCCGTTTGGGACGGAAAGATCGATTCCCTGCGGCGGTTCAAGGACGACGTGCGCGAGGTGGCGGCCCCGCTGGAGTGCGGAATCGGGCTCGAGGGACGCGACGACGTGAAAGTGAACGACATGATCGAAGCCTATGTCCTCGAGGAATTCGCGCGTCGGCTTACGTGAGATGGTAGTCGGCCTGCTCCAGATGGAGCTTCACCTTCCCGCCTCCCACTCGCTCAAGGCGAAGCGCTCGGTCGTGAACCACGTCAAGGAGCGGCTCCGGACGCGCTTCAACGCGTCCGTGGCGGAAGTGGACCACCAGGACTTGTGGCAGCGCGCGACGCTGGGCGTGGCGGTCGTGAGCGGAGAGCCGGGCGTGTTGGACAAGGTGCTTCGAGACATCCTGGCCTGCGTGGAGCGGGAGGACCGCCTCGCGGTCCTGGACTACCAGATCCGAATCGACTGACCGGCATTCCTACGATGCCTTCACGCAAGCAGAGTCCCCGCACGCGCCGCGTGGCGGACCGGATCCAGGTCGAGCTGGCCGAGATCCTGAGCACCAGGACGGAAGACCCGAGGCTTCGCGTGCTCTCGGTGACGGGAGCAGAGGTGAGCCGCGACTTCTCCCTCGCGAAGGTCTGGGTGGCCGGGACGCTCCTGACCCCGGACTCGGAACCCAACGTGCTCCAGGCGCTCGCCCGCGCGACGCCGTACTTTCGCAGCCTCCTGGCGGCCCGGCTGGGGCTTCGCATCGTCCCCGAGCTCCAGTTCCAGATCGACCGGTCGATCGAGAAGGGTGCGCGAATCGAGCAGCTCCTGCGTGAAATTCAGGAACCTCCCGATGAATGACGTCACGCTCGAGGGGCTCGAAGCGTTTCTTGCGGGTCGCGAGGAGTTCCTGGTGACCGCGCACATCGATCCCGACGGCGACGCGGTGGGATCCTGCCTCGGCCTCAAGCTCGCGCTGGATCACATGGGGAAAACGGCGGAGGTAGTGCTCGACTCGCCGGTCCCCGCCGCGCTCCTCTTCCTGCCGGCCGCGTCGACGATCCGGCGTCCGGATCATGTTCAGAAGAAATTCGATTCCGCCTTCGTGCTCGACAGCTCCTCGCTGGATCGTACGGGCTCGGTTCCGGAGCGTTGCCTGAATCCCGGAGCCAAGATCGCGGTCTTCGACCATCACTGGGGAAACGACGGGTTCGGAGATATCCGCCTCGTCAATCCGGAGGCGTCCGCCACGGCCGAGCTGGTCTACGACGTCATCGACCTTCTTCACATTCCGATCTCTCCCGAAATCGCCGAGTGCCTCTATGCCGGCATCCTCTCCGATACGGGCGGCTTCCGTTACGCGAACACCTCCTCCCGCACCCTGCGCGTCGCCGCGAGGTTGGTCGAGCGCGGGGCCAGGGCGCCCGTGGTCGCCGAGGCGCTCTACGCGACGAAAACGGCGCCGAGCTTGCGCATCCTGGGCTTGGCGCTCGCCTCGCTCGAGACGCGGAGCGGGGGAAGAATCGGGGCGATGACCATCTCACGGGACATGTTCGAGCGGGCGGGCGCGACGCCCGAGGATGCCGACGGAATCGTCCAGTATGCCAAGGCTCTCGCGGGCGCGCGTGTGGGCGTGCTCGTCCAAGAGGTGGCGCCGAACGAAATCAGAGCGAGCCTCCGGTCGGACGGGACGGTGGATGTGAACGAGGTGGCGTCCCTGTTCGGCGGCGGAGGTCACCGGAACGCGGCGGGGCTTCGGGTGCGGGGGGATTTGGAGCGGGTCCGAAACGACCTCTACGAGGCCCTCGACCGGGCGATGAATGGCGGACCTCCTCCATCTGCTGGATAAGCCGGAAGGCTGGACCTCCCACGACGTGGTCGCGCGCATGCGGCGAATCCTGGGCGAGCGCCGCGTGGGCCACGCCGGAACGCTCGATCCTTTCGCCACGGGGCTCCTCATCCTGGCCGAAGGGCGGGCGACGGCGCTCCTCGGCTGCGTGAGCCTCCTCCCGAAACGCTATCTCGCGAAGGCGCGCCTCGGGATCGCGACCGACACGCAGGACCGAACCGGGAAGCCCATCCGCGTCTCGGAGCGGATCCCCGGGCGGGAAGGGATCCAGGCGGCGCTCGAGCGCCTGCGTGGGGTGACCCGCCAGCGCCCGCCGCTCTATTCGGCGGTAAGGGTGCGGGGTGAGCGGCTCTATAAGGCGGCGCGCCGGGGTGAATCCCCGGACCCCGGGGAGCGTACGATCCGGGTCTATGAGCTTGAGGTGCTCGACGGCACGTTGCCGGAGCTTGGCCTCGACTTGACGGTGAGCCGGGGCACGTACGTGCGCACGCTGGCCCATGACTTGGGCGAGTTGCTCGGGTGCGGCGCCCACCTCCTCTCCTTGCGCCGGATCGCATCGGGACCATTCCACGTGGACGAGGCCCTTTCGCCCGAGCCCTGCTCCGGGAATGGGGCGGGCGATTTTCGCGGGCGCGCGCTCACCCCCGCCCAAGCTGTGATGCACCTGCCGCGCGCGACGCTCACCTCGGAGGAGGCGGCGCGGCTCCGCCACGGTCGCGCGCCGGCTCTGGGCCCCGACCGGATCGAGCCCGCGCCCCTCGGCTATCCGCTTCCTCCCGGGGAGACGCGCTGGCCGCTCGCCCTTCTCGCGCCGGAGGGTGAGCTGCTCGGGCTCGCGGAATCCCCGTGCCCGGCGGTCCCTTCCGAGGCGCCACCCCAGGCCGTGGTCCGTCTTCTGCGCGTGTTTCCATGACCCGGATCTCACGTCCGATCGCGATGACGATCGGGGTTTTTGACGGGTTGCACTTGGGTCACCAGCGCGTGATCGCGGCGACCGTGGAGGTCGCGCGAGAGCGCGGCGGGATCGCGTGGGTGACGACCTTCGACCCGCACCCCGACACGATCGTGCGCGGCGTGCCGCCTCGTCCTTGGATCACCCCCCCGGAGGAGCGCGAAGAGCTGCTCCACGCGATGGGTGTCGACCGGGTGCACGTGGAGCGCTTCGATAGGAGCGTTCAGGCCCTGCCGCCCGAGGGATTCATCGACCGCGTGCTCGGCGTCGGCGCGCCGCTGGCGGTGCTCGTCATCGGACCCGATTTTCGGATGGGGCGCGACCGTGTCGGAGACCGCGCGTATCTCGAAGCTCTGGGGGAGCGACGCGGATTCGCGGTCCGTGAGGTGCCGTTCCTCATGGGGGGTGGAGGAAAGCTCTCGAGCACCGCGCTGAGGGGGCTCATCCAGGCGGGGTCGGTCGAGGAAGCGTCGGCGATGCTCGGCCGCCCGTACTCGCTGCGCGGCCGGGTCGGTTCCGGCGCCGGCCGCGGCAGGCAGCTAGGGTACCCCACGGCCAATTTGGAGGTTCACCCGGCGAAGCTCTTGCCCGCACCAGGTATTTACATATCCAGCAATAGATTGCTTGGAATCACATGGCCCGGCCTTACGTACGTCGGAAGCGCGGAGACGTTTGGGCCGGGGCCGGTCCGGGTCGAGGCGCATCTTCTGGATTACGACGGCAAGGAGTCGCTCCGCGGGAAGGTGCTCGTCACGAGCCTCGTGCGGAGGCTCCGCGGAGACGAGGTCTTCGAAAGCCCCGAGGCGCTCATCCGGGCCATGGATCAGGACCGGGCAAGGGCCGCGGAATACTGGAGTTCCAGGGCGGCCGCGCGTGGAACGATATCGGGGAGCGTCCCAGATTGAGCGTTGCATCCAGATTCCACTCTGTTGTAAAGTGCGGCCGTCCAGAGAGAGAGGGAAAGTCATGGAGGTGGACCACCGGTGCCGTTGACACCTGAGAGGAAGCGCGAGGTTATCGATCACTTCCGCACCCACGAGACGGACTCGGGGTCCGCGGAAGTCCAGATCGCGCTCCTGACCGAACGCATCAAATACCTGACGGAGCACTTCAAGGTGCACAAGCGCGACCATCACAGTCGGCGCGGGTTGCTCCGAATGGTCGGTCAACGACGCAGGCTGCTCGACTATCTGAAGTCCTCCAACGTCGAGCGCTACCGGATGGTGGTCAAGGAGCTCGGTCTCCGCAAATAGCGCTCCTGTCCGGGCGGCAGCGCGCCCGCGAGCACGCTCACCCGAAGACTCCCCCAAAACTCCCTGCGCTCCGTCCGGCTCCATGGCCGCCCTGCGGAGCGCCTCGTTGCATTAGAAGGGTCATGATCGAATCGAGAGATGGAAGGAGAAGAGAATGCCCGAATCTGTAAGCCTCGACCTTGGGGGCCGTACCTTCAGCATCGAAGTCGGCAAGGTCGCCAAGCAAGCCTCCGGGTCAGCGTGGGTGCGGTACGGGGACACGGTGGTTCTGGTCGCCGCGGTCGCATCCAAGTACCCGATCGACAAGGACTTCTTTCCCCTTAGCGTGGAATACCGGGAGAAGACCTACGCAGCCGGGAAGATCCCCGGTGGTTTCTTCAAGCGCGAGGGGCGACCCACGGAGAAGGAAATCCTGAGCAGCCGGTTGATCGACCGTCCGCTGCGGCCTTTGTTCCCGGACGGTTTCCGCAACGAGATCCAGATCTCCGCCACGGTCCTTTCCTCGGATCAGGCGAATGATTCGGACATCCTGGGAATCACCGGCGCCTCGGTCGCGCTCATGGTCTCGGACATCCCGTTTCCGGAGCCGGTCTCGGGGGTCAGAGTCGGATTCGTGGAAGGCAAGCTGGTCCTGAATCCGACGTTCCAGGAGCTGGAGCAATCCGCCCTGGACATGGTCGTGGCCGGCACCGATTCCTCGATCGTGATGGTCGAGGGAGGGGCCCGCGAAGTGCCCGAAGCGACGGTTGTGGAGGCGCTCCGGTTCGCGCACAAGCACATCCTCGAGCTGAACAAGATCCAGGTCGAGCTTCGGCGCCGCATCGGGAAGCCGAAGCGCGAGTTTGCCGTTCCGCCGAAGGATGCGGGCCTCGAGGCGGCCGTGGAGCGCGAGTTCGGCGATCGCGTCCGCCGGGCAAACGAGATTCAAACGAAGGAGGAGCGCCAGGCGGAGCTCGACCGCGTGAAGGAAGAGGCGCTCGCCAAATTCGAGGAGTCCCACCCCGATATGGGGAAGCAGATCGCCACGATCCTCGAGCACATCGAGAGCCAGGATCTGCGTCGTCGGATCTTGAAGGAAGGCCGGCGCGCCGACGGGCGGGGCCCGGACGACATCAGGGCGATCACGTGCGAAGTCGGCGTGCTGCCGCGCACGCACGGATCCGCGCTCTTCACCCGCGGCCAAACCCAGAGCCTGGTCGCGACGACGCTCGGAACGAAAGTGGACGAGCAGCGCGTCGAGGAGCTGGAAGGTCAGTCCTGGAAGAGCTACATGCTGCATTATAACTTCCCGCCCTTCAGCGTCGGGGAGGTGAGACCGATGCGCGGGCCCGGCCGGCGCGAAATCGGCCACGGCGCGCTCGCCGAACGCGCGATCGAGCCCCTGATTCCTTCCGACATCGACTTCCCCTACACCATTCGCGTCGTCTCGGACATTCTCGAGTCAAACGGTAGCTCGTCGATGGCGACGGTGTGCGGGGGTAGTCTTTCCTTGATGGACGCGGGCGTTCCGATCAAGGCCCACGTCGCCGGAATCGCGATGGGCCTGATCAAAGATGGAAATGACATCGCGATCCTGACGGACATTCTGGGCGTCGAGGATCATCTGGGGGACATGGACTTCAAGGTGACCGGCACCCGCGAGGGCATCACCGCGTTCCAGATGGACATCAAGATCGAAGGCCTCTCGATGGACATCATGTCGCGCGCGCTCGAGAAGGCCCGCGTCGCGAGGATGCACGTCCTGGGCAAGATGGAGGCGGCGATCGCGACACCGCGCGCCGAGCTCTCGCCCTACGCGCCGCGGATCTACATCATGATGATCGATCCGGACAAGATCCGGGAGGTCATCGGACCAGGCGGCAAGATGATCAAGAAGATCAGCGCCGAGACGGGGACCCAGATCGACATCGAGGACTCCGGCGAAGTCCGCATCGCAGCGTTCAGCGGGGCGGACGGGGACCGGGCGCGAGACATCATCCGATCGATCACCGAGGACCCCGAGGTCGGGCGCATTTATTCGGGGATCGTGCGCCGGGTGGTGCCGTTCGGGGCCTTCGTCGAAATCTCCCCGGGCAAAGACGGCTTGGTCCACATCTCGGAGCTCGAGCCGCACCGCGTGGAGCGGGTCGAGGACGTCATCAACGAAGGGGACACGGTCCTGGTCAAGGTGATCGGGATCGACCGCGAAGGCAAGATCAAGCTGAGCCGCAAGCAAGCGCTCCCGGGATACGAGGAGTCCGGGGACCACGAAGCACAGCGCCGGCCGCCGGGCGGCGGCGGGGAGCGCCCCCGGAGGAAGCCGGAGCACTCGCGCCGCTAGCGCGCCGTCGAAGAGCGGTTCGGACCACGTCCAGCGGAGGCCACGGCCTCCGTTCTGGTTTGAGGAGGGTCGTTGGACGAAGGGGATCGGTTTCGCCGGGTCGAGCTTCCGTCCGGCCTGACCGTGATCGGCGAGCACGTGGACTCCGTGCGTTCCCTGTCGATCGGGGTTTGGGTCAAGGTAGGGGCGCGGCATGAGGCGACGCCCGAATCGGGGATGTCGCATTTCCTCGAGCACATGGTTTTCAAGGGAACGCACACCCGGGACGCCTACGAGCTGGCGCTGAGCCTGGAATCGGTCGGCGGCCACCTGGACGCGTTCACCGGCCGCGAAGTGACCTGTTTCGACGCGCGCGCTTTGGACGAGCACTTGAACCTCGCGGTGGAGGTGCTCGCGGATCTCGTTCTGAACCCCAAGCTCGATCCCGACGACGTGGAGAAGGAAAAGAAGGTCATTCTGGACGAGATCCACACCTACGAGGACACGCCCGACGAGAGAATCCACGACCTTTTCGCCGACGTCGTGTGGTCCGGGCATCCGCTGGGCAACCGGATCCTCGGCACCCGCGAATCGGTCCAGGCATTTACGCGTGAGGACGTCGCGCGCTACCACGCGCGCCGGTACTGCGCTTCCAATCTTCTCGTCGCGATCGCGGGCCGCTTCGACTGGGAGCGGTTCGTGGGTGAGGTTTCGTCCCGGTTCGGCGATGCTCCGCCCGGGGTCCCGCCCGAATCCAAGAGCGTGCAACCGAACGGCCGGGACGTGGTTCATCATGTAAAGGACCTGGCGCAGCAATACCTCTGTATCGGCGGCCGGGGTCTCCCATCCCAGCATCCCGACCGCCACGCACTGATCGTTCTCTCAACCCTGCTGGGCGGAGGCATGAGCTCACGCCTGTTCCAGCGGGTGCGGGAGCAGGAGGGGTTGGCCTATTCGGTCTATACCTATGCGGATTTCTACCGCGACGCGGGAATCATCTGCGCGGGGATGAACGTCCAGCCGCAGCACGGCCGGAGGGTCGTGGCGCTGACGCTGGAAGAGTTCGAGCGCGTCATCCGGCAGGGCGTACCTGAAAATGAGCTCCGTTCCGTGAAGGCACAGCTCAAGGGGAATCTCCTCCTGGGGCTCGAGAGCACTTCGAACCGGATGAACCGGATCGCGCGGAACCAGCTTTATGAAGGACGCTTCGTCTCTGTGGACGAGCTGGTTCGGAGGGTGGACTTGGTGCGATCCGAAGATGTCCAAAGGGTGGCGTTGGAGTTGATCTCGCGCGATCGGATCTCGCTCGTCGCGCTCGGGCCCAGCGCGGGCTCCGAGTTCGAAACGGGTGACCTCATGCTCGGAACCGCCGCGTGAGCGATCGGCCGGATCTCGAGGACCGGATGGAGGCGGGCGCGGTTCCGCTGCGCGTTTCCCTGGAGCCGCACGCGTTCGCTCCGCCCGCCTACCAAAGCGAGCATGCCGCCGGGCTTGACGTCTTCGCGGCCGTCTTGGAGCCGCTCACGATTGGACCGGGCCAGGTGGCGGCGGTGCCGACCGGCGTGCGCCTGGAGATCCCCCGCGGGTATGAAGCCCAGGTGCGGCCGCGCAGCGGGCTCGCGCTCAGGCACCGGATCGGGATTCCGAACGGTCCGGGAACGATCGACGCCGATTACCGCGGAGAAGTGAAGGTCTTGCTCATCAACTTCGGGGAAGAGCCGTACATCGTTCATCGCGGCGACCGAATCGCCCAGCTCGTGTTCGCCAGAGTGGCCAGAGTCTCGCTCACGGTAGCGGCCGCGCTCCATGAGACCGCGCGAGGCGACGGCGGATTCGGACACACCGGGCGATGACGCGCCATCAGGCGCGCGGATGCACGGGCCGCAGGCTCCTTCTGGGATGCGCCCTTCTCGCCTTTCTTCTCTCCTCGCTCCTGATGGTTCCACTGCGCCGGGATCGCGCCGAGGCGCTCGAGCCCACGCCCCCGTCGAACCCGGATACGGTCGACCTCACGCCGTATCTCACCCAGCGGGAAGCACGACACGCCAAGGTGCCGTGGAAAATCGGCGAGTACTTCCAGTTCTCGATCGATTGGAGCGGCTTGAACGGCGGGAACGCGCTCATGCAGGTCCAGAACATGCAAACCGTCGACGGACGCCGCACGTGGCGAATCGTCACGAAGGCGGAGTCGAACTCGTTCGTCTCGAAGTTCTACAAGGTGCGCGACCGCGCGGAATCCTTCGTCGACGCCGAATCTCTCTATACGCGCCGTTTCGAAAAACATATCCGGGAAGGGTCCTACAAGAAGGATCTCTCGGTGAGGTTCGACCAGGAGAACCGGAAGGCGATCTATCAAGACGGGAAGTCCTACGAAGTGGCGCCCCAAGTGCAGGACGTCCTTTCCGCCTTCTACTACGTGAGGACGCTTCCGCTCCCGGACGGCGCCACGATCGTAATCCCCACGCATGACAACGAGAAGACCTACGACATGGTGGTGAACGTGATCCGGCGCGAGCGGGTCGAAGTGCCGGCCGGTAAATTCGATTGCGTCCTGGTGGAGCCGGTGCTCAAGTCCGAGGGAATCTTCAAGTCCAGAGGTCAGATGTACGTCTGGCTTTCGGACGACGAGCGGAGGATCCCGGTGCAGGTCAAGAGCAAAGTTCCCATCGGGTCGATCTCAGTGAGCCTGACCGATATGAGACTCGCTTTCGTGGGAAAACGGTGAGCCCGCGGGAGGAGATTGATTTGTCGGGGGTCCGCACGATTCCCGTCGCCGAGCGTCCCACCAAAGTGCGCGTGGAGCAGTTCGCTCCGGCGCCCGATCCGAGCGCGCCCCAAGGAGCCTTCGAGCGCTTCCTCCCCGACCTACTCTCCGGCGCTTCTCTCCGGGCCTTGATCGCCGCCTGGGACGAAGCCAAGAAAGGCGGCCGCCCCATCCTCGGGATGTTTGGCGGGCATGTGATCAAGACGGGGGTGCAGCGTCCGCTTCTCTCCCTGATGGATGAGGGAGCGTTCTCGGCAATCGCGATGAACGGCGCGGCCGCGATCCACGATTTCGAGATCGCGATGTGGGGGAACACTTCCGAGCCCGTCGAGGAAACGCTCGGCTCGGGACGCTTCGGAATGGTGGAAGAGACGCCGGCTCTCATGAACCGGGCGGTGAAGGAGGGCTTGGACCGGGGCGAGGGGATGGGAGAAGCGCTTGGGCGCTTTCTGCTGGATTCGCGCGCCAAGAACTCCGGGCTGAGCCTCCTCGCGCGGGCCGCGGAACGGTCGCTCCCGCTTACCGTGCACGTGGCGATCGGGACCGACACCCTTCATCAGCACCCGAGCTTCGACGGGGCCAGGACCGGCCTCGCGACGCACCGAGATTTCAAGATCCTCGCGGCCGCGATGCGCCGGCTCTCCGGCGGCGTGGTTCTGAACTTCGGCTCGGCGGTGATTCTGCCCGAGGTCTTCCTGAAGGCGCTCTCCCTCGTGCGCAACCTCGGACATGATGCCGGCGGATTCACGGCGGCGAATTTCGATCAGATTCGACATTACCGGCCCGAAAAGAACATCCTGGAGCGGCCGCTCCAGGGGGCCGGGCAGGGCCTCTCGTTCGTCGGACCGCACGAGCTCTGGATTCCGCTCTTGGCCACCCTCTACCTCGCCAGGACGAAGC
This sequence comes from Candidatus Eisenbacteria bacterium, assembly GCA_005893275.1. NCBI lineage: Bacteria > Candidatus Eiseniibacteriota > Candidatus Eiseniibacteriota bacterium. The sequence goes on from VBOW01000018.1 coordinate 73,383, forward strand.
GGGCGGCTCCGTGAAGGGGTGTCGCCTCCGCCGAACATGCCGGCGCTGAGCGGGGCTCCCATCCGGGCCGTTCTGTGAAGCGCGGGCGCCTCGCCCTCGCCATGCTGGGCATCGGGCTCAGCGCGGCCGCGGTCTTCGTTCTCCTCCGCCAGGTCAGCCCGAAAGAGCTCGCCCGCAATATCGGCCGGGCCGACCCGGCATGGTTTCTCGCCGCTTGCGGCCTTACGATCCTGGGCTACTGGCTGCGCGCGCAGCGTTGGGGAAGGATTCTCTCCCCCGAGGCCCGCGTCACGCAGGGGAAGCTCTTCGCGGCAACCATGGTGGGCTTTCTCGCGATCAACACGCTTCCGGCACGACTGGGCGAGCTTGTCCGCGCGTACGCCCTGGCGCGGACCGAGCGGATCAAGGCGGGCACCGTCCTAGGCTCGGTTGTCATCGAACGGATATTCGACCTGGCCGCGCTGGGAGGGTTCTGGGCGATGTCTCTTCTGTTTGCGCCCTATCCGGCCTGGTTTCGATGGAGCGGGTATCTGACGCTGGGCTTGAGCGTCGGCATCACGGCCGCGCTCTGGCTGCTCCACGCCGGCCACTACGCGACGAACCCGCTTGGGTCGCGGCTCCGAGCTCTCGTTCCGGCCAGGCTCTTTGCGCCGCTGGAGCGCCCGATCGCCTCATTCACCGCCGGCCTCCGAGTCTTGGGAAGGCCTTCGACGATGGCGGGGGCCGGCCTGACCACGGCCGCGATGTGGCTCGTGAACGGGGCGGTTTTCCTCCTAGTCGGGAAAAGCATGGGGCTCGCCCTCCCGCTCTGGTCCCCGCTGCTCCTCTCCTTCGTTGTGTGCGTCGCGATCATGGTGCCCTCCTCGCCCGGATTCATAGGCGTGCTGGAAGGCTCCTGCGTCGTTGGGCTATCGCTTCTGGGGGTCGATGCCTCCCGGGCCCTGGCGTACGGGATCCTTTACCATCTGACACAAATTCTGCCGGTTGTGTTGCTTGGAGGGGCCTACGCGGTCCGTGGTCGGACCGGGTCGGGGCAAGGTCGCCCCGCCCGGGGACACCCCGAAGAGGGCTTGGAGCGAAAAAATTGACGACAGTGACAGGCTAAAATATGGCAGGTCAAAGGGTGTAAAGCTTTTTTAGTTGACTCTGACGACCCCTGCTGTTATACTGTTTTAAGCAATAAATCCGCGCTCAGAGCACACTTAGCGTTGGCGGGTCCGAGAGTGGAGGGGCGATGCAGACTTCCGACCGAGGGCTACTTTCGCCTTTCGGAAGTTCACGTTCCAGCCTGATAGCGTTAAGTACACTGATCGCGGCGATTGGTTTCACGCCCTGGATGTGGGGTACCTGGGCCCCGTGGGGGCAGTTCGCATTTCGCACTCTCGGTCTCACGGCGCTTTTTGCCGTTTCGTTTGCACTTTCGAAGAGCTCGTTCGCACGCAGCGTGTGGGAGGCCAGGGTCACGCGTGCCATGCTTGCTTTCGTGATGGTCTCCGCGCTCTCGGCTGCGCTCTCGATTCACAGGGGCAAGAGTCTCGAAGCCATGCTCAACTTGCTTGCCGTCACAGGGCTCTTCCTTACGACCTCGACCCTTGTTCGGGGGGCCGGCCTCTTGCGCGGCGTCGCTCTCTTCGAAGTGTTCGCCGCGCTTCCGGTCGCCGCGCTCGGGCTCATACAGCACTTCCGTCCCGAGCTCCTTCCGGCCGGGAATTCATATCCCGGGCGCGCGCTCGGTCCCTTCGGGCAGCCGAATCGGATGGGCGGATATCTCATCGCGGCGATTCCGGTCGCGCTCGCTCTCGCAATCGCGGCGCAGGACCGCGTGCTCAAGGTGGGAATCATGGTCGCGGCGTTCGGGCTGATGTTCAGCCTCGTGGCGACTTACTCGCGGGGCGCCTGGCTCGGCCTCGCCGCCGGTCTTTTGGTGTTGGCGGCGGCGCTTGTGCGATGGCCCGAGCTCCTGCCGCGCCCCGCGGTCCTTGCTGCGTCGGTGGCGTGTGTGTCCCTGCCTGTCCTGTTTCTCCTTCCTTCCGTGATCTCCCGAATTGAGGCCAGGCCTTCGGCCACGCCTGCGTGGAATCTTCCGATCGATCCGGAGCGGGAGGGGAGCGGCGCGATGCGCCGCGCGATCTGGGCCGGGGCGCTCCGGGCGACCGCGCAGCGCCCGGTCCTCGGGTCGGGCATTGGCGCCTTCCGTGAGGCGTTCGATCGCTCCAAAGGCACGACGATGAAGCAGCTCGAGGCGGTAGGGGGGCGCACCGCCGATCAAGCCCACAACCACTACCTTGGACTTCTGGCTGAGCGTGGCGTTCTGGGTCTCGCCGCGTTCGCCATTCTGACCGCGCTCTCGCTGGGCGCGGCGGCCGCGGCCTTGGCTTCCGGGACGCCGACGATGGGACGCGTTCTGGTCGCCGGCCTGGCCGGTTCGGTGGTGGCTCTCTTGGCGCATGGGCTCGCGGATGACAACCTGTCGCTGGTGCCGCACGGGACCGTTTTGTTCGCGAACCTCGGCCTTCTTGCCGCGGCTCCGGCTTCGGCCAAGCGGGAAGCCCGGGGAACCATGTGGATGGGGCGGGCGGGGATGCTCGCGGCGTTTCTTGCGATGTCCCTATCGATCGTGAGCTTCGTTGCCGCCGGGCGCGCGCTCGCGGCCGCCGCGCGCGCCGAAGCCGGCCGCGCCGACCTGGCCGCGGCCGATTTTCGCGCGGCATCCAATCTGGCGCCCTGGCGCGACGACTTCGCGGTCGGCCACGCGGAGCAAGCCGAGGCCTGGGCCCGTCAGGGAGCGGGCTCCCTGAAGCTGATGGAAGCCGAAGCCGCGTACCGGCGGGCGATCGAGGTCAACGGCTCCGATCCGGTGACCCGCCAGGAGCTCGCACGCCTCTACCTCGCGCATCCGGACCTATGGGGGGATGGGGTGAATCGCGCGCTCAAAGAGCTTCGCGCGGCCGTGGCCCAAAACCCGTTCTACGCCGAGATCCAGAACGATCTGGGCGTTGCGCTTCTGCGCGCGGGGGACCGGGGCGCGGCACGAGAAGCTTTTGGGCGCGCGGCCCTGGGCAAAAGGGAATTTGTGGATCCGCTTCTCAACCTGGCCGCCCTGGCCCTCCAGTCGGGCGACCGGGTCGAGGCGCGGGCGTGGCTCAACCGTGCGCTCGATCGCGATCCGCGCTCGCCCCGCGCGAGAGCCCTGCTAGCGGAGCTGGGGAACTAGGGAACCGAGACTGAGAAATTTTAGAGGATGCCAAAACTTGGAGACCACCATACCAAGCATCGCGATCGAGAGGAGGTGAGCACCCGGTCGTCAGTGTTTTCGATGGGTTGAAGCTCGAATCAAGTGGGTCCACTTCTCCGTTATGAGTTTCGTTTGAGGGAGGACAAGCAATGCGCAACCGAGCTTTTCTAAATGTCGTTCTCCTCGGGCTTTTGACCTTCGCACTGGCGCCCGGCCTCGCCGGCGCCGCGAGCCAGGGCCAGGACCTGACGGGGATGCTCGCCTCGAGTGCCGCAGAACGCGCTGCCGCGGTGAGCGGTCCGGTCATCAGTGTTTCTCCAACAGCGCATAACTTCGGGCGCGTGAACGTCGGCGGGACCTCCGCGACGTTCGACTTCACGATTAGGAACACCGGCGATGCCACGCTCACGATCTCCGCGCTGAATCACAGCAACGGGACCGCTGGCTTCAACGCGTCCGCCGGCACCTTGCCCAGGTCGATCACGCCGGGGGCCTCGGCGATCATGACGACCTCCTATACGCCGAACGGCTCCGGTCCCAAGTCGGACAACGTCACGATCGTGAGCAACGCGAGCAACGGGAACTTCCTGGTTCTTCTCCAGGGCACCGCGAACAACGCCCCGGTGTACAACCCGCCGCTCGCCTCCGACTACACGGCGCCCGCGTTCGTCGAGTTCTCTCTGACGGCCAGCGCGAACGATCAGGAATCCGACCCGCTGAGCTGGACGATCGCGAGCACCCCGGCGTTGCCGGTCGGGGCCACGTTCGACGGCTCCACGGGTACCCTGAAATGGACGCCGAATTCGTCCGACGCTGGCGACTACGCAGTGACGATCACGGTCACCGACGGCGCTGCCAGCACACCCGGCTCCTTCACGCTTCATGTCACCGCCAACAATCGTCCACCGACGGCGAATCCGGGCGGCCCGTACAGCGGCGTTACCGGGGTTGCGGTGTCGATGGACGGCTCTCAGTCGAGCGATCCTGACGCGGGCCAAACCCTGACCTTCTCGTGGAACTTCGGCGACGGCGCGTCGGGCTCGGGGCCCACCCCCAGCCACGCCTACGCTTCGCCGGGGAACTACATCGTGGGCCTCACGGTGACCGACAACGGCTCGCCCCAACTGAGCAACACGGCGACCACCGGCGCCTCGATCGTGAACTTCATTCGGGCCGACATCGTCCGTGCCACGGGGGCAAACGACACCATCTCCACCTCCGGCAACGGCCAGAATCTATTCGGCATCGAGACCTTCGACCGTCCGATCACGGACATCGATGTGGCCACGATCCGAATGAGCACGACCTATCCCAACGCGGGAACGGTGTCGGAGATCGTCAACTCCGACAGGAGGACGCCGAGGATTGGGGACATCAACGGGAATGTCTTCGCTGATTTGGACGTGCACTTTAGATCCTCGGCGATCAGACAGCTGCTTCTGCATGTCCCGAGTGGCACCAGGCTCGATCTGGTGGTCTCGGCCCTGACGCGCGGCGACCGCATACCGGTGCGCGGAACGATCAGTATGGTCAAGATCGGTTCCTCCCAGGTTATTTCGGCCGCGGCCCCGAATCCGTTCAAGCGGGACGGGACGGCCATCTCCTATAGGGTTGGAGACAGCGGCCCGGTTTCGGTCCGTATTTTCTCGGTGAACGGCGCGCTCGTTCGGTCGCTCCGTGAGGAATACGTGACTCCGGGAGCTTATGAGGTCCGTTGGAACGGCAAGGATGACGGCGGCCGCACGGTGCCGTCGGGCATCTACTTCGTGAGCGTCAAGCAGGGCCTGGAGGCATCGACGACCCGGGTGGTGCTCGCCCGGTAGCGCGCCTTCAGCGTCAACAACACCGATGGAGCGGGGATCCGTTGTGTCCCCGCTCCATCATTGTTTTCTAATTGGTCCTGGGACGCGCGGGGGCAGATACCCCGAAGTCCTTGCATGGAACGACGATTCGGTGTATAATGATAACTTGGATCGGATTGGTTCCGGTCCAGGGATGGATTATCCAGGTCCTCTCCGATACTTCACCCGTGGCTTCGCATCGAGGGCGTTTGAACCCAGGCAAGGATTCGCGCTGCGCTCCCAACCGCCCCAGCCAGCCCGGGGCGAAGCCTCCCCTTCGGTCCCAGTGAGATCCCCTCGGAGGCTTTCTTATGGATGCTAGCCGGCGCTCCGGATTCTTGCTTGGCCTTTTGCTTCTCGCCTTCGCGACGTTCCTGGCCGCCGGTGTCGCATCCGCCGTCCCTTCCTGGGGCCCGGATCAGGACATATCGGACGGAGACGTGAACGACACGTTCACGTCGAGCAACGGCCAGCGCTTCATTGCCGTCGACGACAGCAACAACCTCTATGTCGCCTTCTTCGACAACCGGTTCAGGGTGCCGAACGGCGACAACAACTTCGAGATCTTCTTCCGCCGCTTCATCTACAACTTTGGCTCACCCTTCATCACGCGGGTCACCAACGCCGGCAACATGTCCAAGTTCCCCGCGATCGCGATCAGGAACTGGGGGGCGGGGGACTTCGATACGCAGCAGGACAGCGGACGCGTGTACATCGTGTGGCAGGACGCCCGGCTCTTCTCGGTGCCCCTCTCCGGGGAACCGAAGTCGTATACGATCTTCATGAGGACCTTCCGTTCGATGGGGGGCACCGGGCTCGGTCCCGAGCTCCAAGTCTCGCCCTACGACTCGATCAACGCCGCGACGTTGCCGGTGTGCACGGTGGGTGATTCAAACAGGGTTTGGATCGTATGGCAGAAGCCGAACGACGGCACGGGGAGCACTGCGCTCTACTCGCGCGTATACCACTCGAATACCGCCGTTCTCGATCCGGTCGTGCAGCTGACGTCGGGCGTCACTTTCTCGGGCAACGCCTCGATCGCGGCGTCCCGCGACGGGGTCGTCCATTTGGCCTGGGTCGACACGCGGTCCGGCTTGCAGCAGATCTGGACCAAGCGCTTCGTGCCCGGTAGCGGCTGGACGGCGGATCAGCAGGTTGTCTTCAGCTCGACCTCGTCCTCGGCGCCTTCCATCACGGCCGACTGGCACAATCACATGCATCTGGTATGGGTCGACACGCGGGACGGGAATAACGAGATTTACTACAAGGAGTATGTACCGGGGGTCGGCTGGGCTGCCGTGGATACGCGCGTCACGGCGAACGCCTCGTCCCAGATTCAGCCTTTCGTGGACGCGGATCCCATTGCCAACGTGTACACGGTTTGGACGGATCTCAGAAACGGCTCGAGCAACCCCGACATCTTCTACGACACCCGTCAAGGAGGCACGTGGGTGGGCAACACACCACTCGTCTACGCCGCGACCGACACCAGCAATTCCGTGCAGCGCTTCCCGGGCATCGCCCATGATGATTTCGGGACCGCCTACGTGGCATGGAGCGACGAACGGCTGCCGGCATCCCTGGGCAAGAACAAGGATGTCTTTTATAAGGTAGGGCTCAACGTCATCACGGCGGTCTCAGCGGCCGAAACCCCGGGATTGAGCCGCCTTCTGCGCAATTATCCCAATCCCTTCAATCCCTCGACCAAGGTGCAGTTTGTGCTCGATCGAAACGCGCAGGTGTCGCTACGGGTTTTCGATGTGCAGGGACGGGCGGTCAGGTCCCTCGTTAACAGCTATCTTACTGCGGGAACACGACTTGTGAGCTGGGACGGGCGGGACGACAACGGCCGACAGCTCTCATCGGGCACCTATTTCCTCCGGCTGGAGGGAGGGGGTACCTATCTAACGAGGACGGTTAGCTTGGTCAAATAGCGACCGGGCGGGTGCTCGCTCCCGCGCTCGTACGGCCGTCCGGCTGTTAACCGTTGACGACGATAACAAATAGTGTTATAATCGTTTCTGCCTCGAAGCGAAACCCTTTCGGCGAGGCAAGTCCCAATCGCAACTGGGCGTTACGCCCCACATCGTGAAAAGGCAATGGCGAAGGCTCCCCGATTCGCACGTCGAAGTCGGATTCTGCTTCGAGGCACGCACCTGAGAGTTGCCTAGGCTCAGACGGCTGCCTCGTTTTGTTTTCACGCGTCACGCATCGCTGAGTTTGTTCAGAGGGATACTGAACCCGTAACCTCTCGCACCTTTCGGGTCGACATCGAAGAAAGAGGTCCCCTAAGTGATCCTCCGCCTCCGGTCACGAATTCGTCGTCCCTTCACGTTCCTCATTTCGCTCGCGGTCGGCCTTCTCTCTCTGGTTGCGTCGGCGTTCGGATACACGGTGAGGAAGGATCAGTCCGAATTTTTCTTCCAAAGCACGCCGCTCACCTACACGCCGGGACGCAGCACACCCGCCGTGGCCGAGACCACGATCCGCCACCAAGTTTATTTCAGCGATTTGGAGGCAGGCACGTCTGGATGGTCCACGATGAACTGGCGCGCCGGAATGCCGGTCGCTTGGAACATCGTCTCCGGCACGCACGCGTGCACCGGGAACTCCTGGTGGTGCGGCCAGGTCGGGCTTCCGCACGGCGATGGATACGGGAATAACTGGATCCAGAGTCTGACCACCAACGTTCCGATCAACATTGCGGGCGGGACCGGCGCCCAGCTCACCTTCAAGATGCGCTTCCAGAGTGAGTGGAGTTTCGACTGGGGCTGGATCCTGATCAAGGGAGGCAATGCCGGCGCCCGCTGGGATACCCTCGCGACCTACTCAGGAAACTTCGGGAATTCCTGCTCGAATCAAACCGTGGCCATCCCCGATAGCTTCAAGGCGGTGACCCAGCCGATCACGCTCCAGTTTCTCTTCGGCTCCGACTTGCGGGTATCCGCGGAGGATTCGACGGATCTTTGGACCGGCTGGACCTTGGACGACGTCGCGGTGAAGACCGGCACCACGACCCATTTCTTCGACGATATGGAGAGCGGTCCGTCCAAGTGGATCGCGGTCTCTCCCAATCCCGGCGCGCTCTGGCACGTGGAGAACAGTCCTACAACCTCGCAGCCGGCAACTTGCTTCTTCCTCAACACGAACGTCTGGGTCCCGTTCCAAGGCTCCGGGTTCGGGATCGTTCCAGATTTTGCAGATCAGATGGTGATGACGCCGTCGATGGATCTTCAGGGTGTCTTCAGCCCTGCGACCCCCACCACCTCCTTGAGATTCCAATTCGACGAGTGGATCAATCTTCCCCCACTCAATTCGGTCTACTGGTCCCTCTGGATCCAGGGCTCGAACGACAAGACGACCTGGACCCCTTGGCGAAACGCATTTGGCGATTTCGAGTTCTCGGGCGGCAATCCCCAGTGCATCGAGGGCCTTACGAAAGACTTCAATCCCTACGACAGCACGCGGACCGGATTCGGGCCCAGTACCCGCTACATCCGGCTCGGAATCCGTCTGCGCGATGAGAAAGCCATCGACGGCTGCGACTGCGGCGGGCCCCTGAGGCTGGGCTTCGGGACCGAGGGCCTTTACTTCGACAACCTGGGCGTCTACTACGTCTACACCATCAGCGGTGTGGAAACGGTAAGCGGGGTGCCGGCCGCGCCCAGGCCGAGGATCCAAAGATCCTTCCCCAACCCTTTCAATCCCTTCACGACCATAGAGTTTTCAGTGCCGAGATCCGGTCCCGTGCGGGTCGGCATTTTCGATGTTCACGGGAGGCGCGTAGCCACGCTCGTCAACCAGGCGATGAGCGCCGGGGTCTACCGGGTCCGCTGGACCGGGAAGGACGCGAGCGGTGGCGACGTCTCTTCGGGCGTCTACTACGCGCTAATCCAGAGCAGAGGCGGCAGCGGTTCGGGGCGCCTCGCTTTGATCAAGTAGCTTGGAACAGTGGAGCGACCATCACGCGAAGTCCGCAAGTGGAAGGGGGTGGTAACCCGAAGGGGTAATTAGCAAACGAAGTTGTAAGCGGTTTCGTTGCAGTGCCCGGTAAGGGCGAAGTCTCGTGTCTGCAACACCCGTGATCCGGATGGGCCGGGCGCGGAAGGAAGGGGGCCTCGAGGTCAGGAGGCGGACCTTCGCAACTTCGAAGTACCTGATTCATCGGAGGTTGTACACCATGCTAAAGCGGCTTCTCACGACAGCTTTCTTTGTCGTGGCCGTGTTCGGGTTGACGTCCGGAGCGAGCGCGCAGTACATGCGTCTCAAGACCGACAACCCAGCCGACAGCACTCGGATGAGGACGTCAGGGACAACCCTCCTGACGATCATCTTCGACAGCAGCCACGATAAGAATCTGTCGCCTCAGACCTGTAACTCTCACACCGTATCGTGCGGGGCCGTGGCCGATGGCAGGCCGCTCGACGTTGGCTCCTACTCGATCCTCCTGGCGCGAACCGGGGGGACGGGTACGGTGACATGGGGGACGTTTACGCCCGCGGATGCGGCGTACACGCCGTTTGGGGGTCAAAAGACCACCGATCACGACTGCAGTCTTGATTTTCAGCGCACATTCGGGACGTTCACGCCCGCGGGTTTGTTCACGATCGGCACG
>VBOW01000018.1:83200-83647 GCA_005893275.1 Candidatus Eisenbacteria bacterium
TCAATTCGTACCTCCTTGGGGATCCGACCGTAGCTTGTTCGGGCGACTGGTACGACCGGGATGGCGCCGGCGCGCCCGGTGGAGTGAACGCCGCGCCGAATCTGGCGCAGCCGAGCAACATGACGGTGACCGAGGGGGCGACGGCGAATCAGGCGATCAGCGCCACGGATCCGGACGGGAACCCGGTGACGTTCAGCAAGACGTCGGGTCCGACGTTCGAGGCGGTGACGACGACGAGTCCTGGGACGGGGACGGCGACGGGGAACATCGCGCTGACGCCGGGCTTCTCGGACTCGGGGACCTATTCGTCGACGGTGACGGCGACGGACAATGGGTCGCCGCCCTTGAGCAACAGCAGGTCGTTCACGATCACGGTGATCAACCAGAACCGTGCGCCGACGCTGAACGCGATCGCGAACATGAGCGTGGCTCAGGGGGCGACGGCGG
>VBOW01000019.1 GCA_005893275.1 Candidatus Eisenbacteria bacterium
TGCCGGGGCGGTTGGTCAACGTCGTAATCCGCTGAATCTCCCTCTGGATCGTAGTTGACATAATATATCTTCTACGACAAAAATTGGCTGCAAGCCAGCCTGCCTAGACCGGCCCCTTCCAGCGGCCGACATCCTCCGGCTCTCGATCCGCCCCTCCCGGCTCCCGCATCCGATCCCGGATTTGCTGTGTCAGGGTTGTGAGCTTCTCCAGCACGTAGGTTGACTGCTTCGTGTTCTCCTCGACCGCCAGGATGACCTGAATCCATTGGGCCGTGTAGAGCAGGTAGATGAAGATGAAAGCGCCGGAGGCTCCGTAGGTCAGCGTCTGGAGAAGGTCCTCCAGCGACCTCGCCACGATCGACCGGGCCAAACCCACCGGCACCACCAGCGCGACGATCACCAACACGATCCACGCCAGGACGCTCATCACCTTCGAGAGTCGCCGCAGCAGCCAAAAACGCTTTTCGGAAACGAACGCCATCAGAACGGAACCCGCTCTACCTGGTCACCCAGGTAGGGTATCCGCGCGACCTCGCCGTTCGCCGCCTTGGCCACGCCGAACGCTGTCAGGAGCAGCACGGCCGTCCAGGCGGCGAACTTGACCAGATAGCCCACTAGCGGACCGAGGTAAGGAATCCGGCCCAGGGTCCCGTCGTAGATCCAGAAGAAAACCGTGAGCAGGATTTCCAGCAGGAAGAGCAGAAACCCCTGGCGGGCGTGAAACCCGATGAACGCGTTTTCGGGGGCGCCGAGGAGTCCCAGAAAGCAGAGTCCTGGCAAATACGCGACCGCGGCGAGGAGCCGTCCGCGTTTTACGTCGTCAGGGCTGATGGAATCGTATGGCGACGCGACCGGCACGAGCCAGGAATAGCACGCTCCTCGGGACGCGTCAAGGACGCCGCCGCTACCCGTGCCCCGGCGCTTAGGTCGCCGACCAGTTCCGGACGTGGAAGCTGGGATCGAGCGTGGGCGTGGCGAACTCTCCGAGCCGTGGAATCACCTCCATGGTCTGGCCCGATTGCTCGAGTGCGACGCGCCAGTGGACCGCGGTTCCGGCGGGAGCCTCGAGCCTCCTGAACGGCACCCGGATTTCGATGACCTCTCCGATCGCGTACTCCCCCGGGTCTTCCCCATCGGGCGTCCGATCCGCGCCGGCGGGGATCCACTGGAGCGCTCCGCGGGAATCCCCGTCGAGCGGCACCCGCCCCTCCGCGGTGCGTGGAAGCGTGAAGCGAAGGAGGATCGCGCTTTTCGCCCGGCTCTCCCCCAACACCCCGTCCACTCGCACAAAGAGATCCTTTTCGCTCAACCCGAACAGCACCCGCCGCATGATCGAACGGGATCGATGATCCGCGCCCTGGTCCGATGCCGCGTCGAAAAGCTCCGCGTTCCTCCATTCGTAGAAGTGGGTATCGCGCCCGTCCAGGGTCGGCGCGATGTAGGGAACGTGCTCGCCTTCCACGCCCTCCGCCGGCGCGTCGCGAAGGCTTCGCCGTGTGGCCGCCGGGGCGGGAAGGCCGAGGAGGTTGTACGCCCGGATCAGGTGGGATCGGAACAGAGCGTCGAACTCGTCCTTGTGTGCGCTTTGATGGTCGTCGCCGTACCACCAGAGCCAATCGCTTGCCTCCGCCACCAGGATTTCTTCGTAGGCTTCCCCGACCCGCGCCTCGGGCGACCCGGCGGCTGTTTGGAAACGCTCGCGAAGCCGGCGAAGAGCCGCCCACGCTCGATTCTTCTCGGGGTGGCCGATCCACACGGAGAGGTCGGCGGCGATCCAGGAGCCGACCGGCACGTGAGGCAGCGACTCCCCCGGCGGCACGCGGGCCAGGGCCTCCCCGACCGTGACCGCCTCGATCCCCCGCTCCGACGAAAGCCGGCCGTAGAGCGCGTCCAGGAAAGGCTTCCCGTCGTCCGCATACGATTCCCAGCAGTTTTCACCGTCCAGGATCACCGTCACGAGCGGGTCGGAGGCTCCCTGCTCCCGCGCCCTCGAACCGGCCTCTCGCACGCGGGTGACGAAATCCTCCGCCGCCCGGTCGGGCTGCCAAGCCATGTAGGTGAATCCGATCCGATCGGACAGCGCCCGGTCGCGGAACACCATCGTGATCGCTCCCCTCTCGGTGTCAATCCGGTAGGGCCGGTAGAGAGCCGCCGCCCAGCGCTCGCCGCCCGGCTCGGCGCGGCCGAGCGCACGGGCGAGAACGGCCTCATCAGAGGCGCACCACGCAAAACCGGCCTCCCGCACCAGCTCGAGCGCAGCTTGGCTGACCGCCCCCTCCGGCGGCCAGGTTCCGCGCGGAGGCGCGCCGAAGCGCCGCGTGTGGCTCTCCCTCGCGCGGCGCAAGTGATCCGCCGCGTCCTCCGGGGCACGAAAGGCTGGGACCGGAAGCAGAATCGACTGGGAGACCTCACGGGGCGAGTCGGTGCTTAGGAGCAGGGGAAGGATTGGATGGTGGTACGCCGATGTCGCGATCTCGATCTGGCCGGAGCGCGCGGCGTCGCGATAGGTTTCGATCACCCGAGCCGCGCACCCGACACCCCAATCGAGGAGCGATTGCTTCTCCGCCTCGGTGAATCCCCTCCCCTTCCGGAAGAGCGACCGGATCGGCTCTTCCTCGCGGTATACCGGATCCACCCACGCCAGGTGAAACCACGTCTGAAGATCGCGGATCTCATCCGCGGCGAGCGGACGTTCGCGGGGCGCGCGGGCTCCCCCCTGCGTCGCGGCGGCGCGTGCCCTGAGCTCGCGGTAGCGCGCGTGGGGCTCGAGCATCCGCTCCGGGTTGACGCTGAAGAAATCCCGCGTCAGGAAACGCTGCTCTTCCGGAGTCAACGACTCCGCGGGCTTTCGGGCGAGATCGAGAAAATCGTCCGACACCCCCGCCGCGATCGCCTCGAGCTGGTCCAACAGCACGGGCGTCAGATTGAACGTGGCATGGACCCTGGGATAGCCGCGCAGGTTCGATACCATGTCGCGGTAGTCCTTCGTGGCGTGGAGCCGCGTCCAGGGCAGAAGAACTCGTCCGGTGAGGGCGTCGCGGTAGGACGGCTGGTGCATGTGCCACACCAGCGCGAGGAGGGTCGACTCCGCCATGACGGCGGTGCGGCTATCGGATCGGGGCCGAAGCGGAGAGCTCGCCCATGCCGACACCCGCCGCTCTCAGCATGTCCTGATCGACGACGGGCAGCCGCTGGATTTCCTTGTAGACCTCGATGGCTTTCTGCGTCTGGCCCGCCTTGCCCAAAGAGCGCGCCTCCGCAAGCATGGCCCGTCCGCGCTCGTTGTCGTTCACGCCGAGCTTCGCCGCCTCGGCGTACGTGGCGGCGGCCTGAACGAAGTCGCCCCGATCTTCCAGCGCCGCGGCCAGGCCCTGGAGCCCGGCGACCTTCGCGTCGCGGTCGCGTCCGGCTTTGGCGAGGTACCGGCGGAACCACGTGACCGCCTCGGCCGGCTTGCCCTGCCCCGCGTAGGCATCGCCCAAGAGCATCATGGCGTCCCTGGCCGCCCGTGTTCCCGGAGCCGAGTCCACGATCTCCCGCAGCATCTGCACCGCCGTCGGGAAGTCCTGCTGCGCCAGCGACATTTCCGCGCGGAAGATATCACTGGACGCGCGGCTCTCCGATTGGGCGCGGGTGCGGGAGACGAAGAAGACGAGCAGGATCGCGAGCACGATCGCTCCCAAGCCAAGGAGGATCCGGGTCCCGTGCTGCTCCCAGACCTGGGTGCCCAGGAACGCGGCGGTGACGAGAGGATCTTCCTTGATTTGCCGTTTCGTCAGCTTCTGGTGCTTAACCAGACGAGTCGTCATGAGTTTCTCCGTTGGGCTTGAGCCCACCAGTCTACCCCGCGGGTCGAAGGCTGTCAAACCTCCCCGCTCTGGAGTGGCCCACTACCCGCTCTGGCGGTCCGGGACGGCGACCAGAAGCGCCGCGGCCACGAGCGTCGCCTCGGCATCGAATGCCCGCTGCCGGATCACCGCCACGAGCTTTCGCTCCCAATCCTCCTTGAGCTGGAGCATGCGTCCCGCCTCCCGGTCCTCGGGGCGGCGGGCGCGCCCGGCCCGCTCCTCCGCGATGAGGGAGCGATAGTGGCTGCTCAGGGTCCGCATCTCGCGGTGAAGCTCCCGCCGGGCGCGGTCCTCGTGCGGCCGCAGCTTGCGGCGGGTCCGACCCTCCAGGAGCCGAATGGCCCGGGTCCATGTCGCCGCGAGAGCCTGCAGATCCGGCTTCGGAATCGACCCGAGCTCCGCGGCCGTGGGCGGCCGCAGGAGCGACTCGCGCGGCGCGCGCATTCCCCCGGTGCTCCCGAGCGGCAGCTCCTGGACGAGAAGCTCCTCGGGAATCTCATCGCTCCCGTAGCGAATCCTCCAATGGAGCCTCGTCCAGATCCTGGGGGCGGGCGTCGCTCCCTTGGGCCACGGCGTCGGGGCGACCCAACAGGTCACCTGGCCGTGAGACCGTCCGAGAAGGAGGATCCGCTCGGTCATCGCGGAGTCCATCTCCGCGCCGCGGGCCGCGCGGCCCGCGGGGGACGCGACCAGGCGCACGCGGTCCACGCCCAGCGAGGATTCGAGGTCGGGGGTGAGCGCAGCCTCCCAGATCATCCCGTTTCGGGACACCGCGGCCCCGCGCGCTTCCAGGATCGAGGCGAGGATCTCCGGAAGCTCCACGCGCCGCCGGTCGGGGCTACGAGGGCCCATTCTGGTCCACCTCGTCGAGGAGCTTGCGATCCAGCTCCTCCACCGCTTCGTAGCGTTTCCTTCCGACCAGGAGCGCCGTCCCGAGCTTACCGAACTCCCGCTCGAGATCGCGCTCTCCCTTGGCCGCCGCCCAGATCCGGAACACCTCGTCCTCGAAGGAGCCCGCCTCCGCGTAGGGCCCGAGCACCATGTCCAGATCGCCGATGACCGTGCGGAAGAGATTGATCTTCTCGTGCACGATCTGAATCACATAGGCCTCCACGGTGTTCCTCGCGGTGAAGTTGAACACCTGCACATCCTGGGTCTGCCCCAGCCGATGGAGGCGGCCGATTCGCTGCTCGATCCGCATGGGGTTCCAGGGAAGGTCGTAGTTCACCAGATAGTGGCAGAATTGGAGATTCCGTCCTTCCCCTCCCGCCTCGGTGCTCACCAGGACCCGCGCCCGTTCCCGGAACTGCTCGACGGCCGCTTCCTTCTCCCGCAGAGAGAGAGCGCCGTGGAAAACGGCCACCTTGATGCCGAGCTGGCGCAGCGAGCGCGCCAGGAATTCCAGGGTCGCGCGGAACTGCGTGAAGATGACGAACTTCTCGCGCGATCCGCCGAGCAGCTTGGCGATCCCGTCGAACTTGGCGTTCCTCTCGATCGAGCGCGCGTGGCGCAGGAGATCTTCCATCTCCGCGCGCTCGAGGCCCGGCCCCTCCCGCGCCAAGAGCTTGCTCAGCGTGGGAATCGCGGCGAAGGTGCTCGAGCCCATCTCCTTCTGAAGCGTGAGCAGGGTGAGCTTGATCGCGCCGCGGCGCGGCTCCCGATGGGCGTGGAGGACGCGGCGCACGAACCGCGTCACGTTGTCGTACAGATCCCGCTCGGGGGACGAAAGGTCGAACAGGATGTTCGAGACCTCGCGGCGCGGGAACCGGATGGAGGTGCTCGCGCGGGTCGTCCGGATCATCGTTTCCGAAAGGAGCGCCGCGAGCCTTCCCGTGTTCTGGGGCATGCGCTTGTCCCCCCGGCGCATGAACTCCCGTCCGAACGTGCGGTAGGTTCCGAGGAGCCCGGGTCTCAACAGCTGGATCAGGTTGTAGAGCTCGTGGAGGTCGTTCTGCACGGGAGTCGCGGTCAGGAGCAGGAGGTAGCGCGGCGCGAGACGGTCCAGGAATTTCCACGCGAGCGTTTTCTGATTCTTGAGCCGATGAGCTTCGTCGACGACCACAAGATCGAACGAGGCGGCCGCGACCTTGTCCCGGTGACGGAGAAGCTTCGCCGTGTCCATCGAGGCGAGCAGGAGCGGCTCCTCCCACCAGGCGGTCCCGTGCTTCAAGACCGCGAACTCGAGATCGAACTTGCGGCGAAGCTCCTGGTCCCACTGCTCCACAAGCGATGCCGGGACCAGGATGAGCGCGCGCTGGACGAGCCCGCGGAGGAGATATTCCTTGAGAATGATCCCCGCCTCGATCGTCTTCCCCAGACCGACTTCGTCCGCGAGGAGCGCGCGTCCGCGCATCCGGCGCAGCACGGTCATGCAGGCCTGGCTTTGATGCTCGTATTTCTGGACGTCGTGAAGGAGGTCGAGCGAGAGGAGCCGGTCGAATCCGCGGTGCAGGCTGAACCGCTCGATCCTGAGCCTCAGGTCGAAGTCTCGAGGCTCATCGTAGGGTCCGGCCGCGAGGCGGCGATACAGCTCCTCCGATCCCCCGGCGACGCGGAAGCGGGTGCGCGCGGGCACCGCGAGCCCCCCCGCCAAAGGCGCCGGCGCCGGCGCCGCCGAGAGCACCGACGGGGCCCGGGGGCGACCGGCGCCTCGCGCGGTCTCGAGCGGGTAGAGCGAGGTGAGCCTTCGGATACCGTCCGGAAACGCGATCTCGAGCACCTCGAACCCGTCCCGCTCGCGGACCTCGACGATGAGCCCCTCGCCGAACTCGCGGTGATGGACGCGGTCTCCGACCCGGAAGCCCACGCGGGGCCCGCGGCTCTTCTCGCGAATCATCGGAGCTCCCACACGTCCCCTTCGGACGGAATGTGGGGGTTCATGGCGGCGATTCCGTCGCGGAGCGCCTCGGCGCGTTCGAGGTCGGCGTGGACGATGGCGCAACCCTTGGGGGCGACGCACGACCTCGCCTGGGACACGAGCGCGTCGTGATCGGCGTGCGCGCTGAAGCCGTTCAAGACCTCGACCCCCGCCCGAAGGGTGTAGGGTTCGCCGAAGATGCGAATCTCCTCCCTTCGCTCCACGAGACGCCGCCCGAGCGTGCCTTCCGCCTGATAGCCGACGATCACGATCATGTTCTTGGGATCCTCGGCCGAGTGCTTCAGGTGATGCAGCACCCGCCCCCCTTCGCACATGCCCGAGGCCGCGATGGTGATGAAGGTTCCGGGCTTGTCGTTGAGCTTCATCGAATCCTCGGCTTCCCGCACGAGCGTGATCCGCCGAAGCCCGAGCGGGTCCTCGCCGCGCCCGATCCCCGCCACCGTCTCGTCGTCATAGACCTCCGGATGACGCTGCACGACTTCCTGAATGTCCGTCGCCAGAGGGCTATCCACATAGATCGGGACCTCGGGGGCACGGCCCGCGAGGAAGAGCTTGTCCAGCGCGTAGACGACCTCCTGCGTGCGTCCCACCGCGAATGCGGGGATGATGATTCTGCCCTTCCGGTCGAGGGCCTGCAGGAGGACCCGGCCGAGCGCGTCCCGGAGCGATGCCTCCTCGGGGTGGCGCTTGCCCCCGTAGGTCCCTTCGATCAGCAAGTAGTCGGCCCGCGGCAGGCGCGCCGGGTCGCGAAGGATCGGCCGATTCGGGCGCCCCAGATCGCCGGAGAAGACGAGCGATCCGGCCCGGCCGTTCTCCTTCCAGCGGATCTCCGCCGACGCGGCACCCGGTATGTGCCCCGCCTCGTGAAATACGGCCTGAATTCCCTCGAGCGGCTCGAACGGCTCCTCGTAGCCGTGGGGCGCGAATTGCGCGAGCGCGCGCTCGACGTCGCCCGGCGTATAGAGCGGCTCGATCCGGGCCTTCGAACGGCCGTGGGGGTGGCGGTTCAGGAATTCGGCGTCCTTGAGCTGGATGTGCGCCGCGTCCAGGAGCATGGCCCGGCACAGGTCTGCCGTGACTTCCGTCGCGTGGATCGGTCCGTCGAATCCCTGCTTGCAGAGGAACGGAATCGCTCCGGAATGGTCGATATGGGCGTGCGAGAGGATCATGCTGTCCACCGAGGCCGCGGCGAACGGCAGCGCGCGATTCCGCGCTTCCGCTTCGGCACGCCTGCCCTGGAAGAGGCCGCAATCGAGAAGCAGTGCCCCCGATCGGCCGGTGAGAAGATGTTTGGATCCGGTGACCGTTCGCGCGGCGCCCCAAAAGGTCACCCTCACGCGTTCAGTCTCCCGGGTACAAGTGGATTCCCGCACTGATCTGGGAAAACATCGACAGCTCCGAGTTCCCCACCTCCCCATAGCCGCGAAGCGAGAAATCGAGGGAGAACCGCGGGCGCACGAACTTCTCCACGCCCGCTCCGGCCACGAGAAAAGGGCCCTCGTTCACCCGCCTGGATTCCTTTCGGTCGTACCTCACGTTGGGGCTCGCGAACCCGATCCCGCCCAGGAGATACGGGGTCCACTCCCGCTCGCGGTGGAAAAAGACGACCGCCTCGCTCGCCACCGTGGTCACGACGAGCTGGCTATCCGTGGCGAACGGGGTCGGGCTGACCGGCAGCCCGTCGCGTCTGTTGTAGCGCTGGTTCTCAAAGGAAAACCCGAGCGCCGCCCGCGAGCTGAGCATGTAGCGAAACCGGAACGCGTATCCGAGGCCGGTGTCGAAATGATCGTTCAGCTCCGACGAGCCGCGCACGAAGCCGTAAGAAATCTGCGCTCCGAGGCTGATCGTGCCCTTGCGGAGCCTCCGCAACAGGGGCGTCGTGCGAGGGGACACGGGCGCGGGCTGCCGCCTCAACATCGTCGCAACGGCCCCGGCGCCCTCGAACCCGGCGAAGCCCGCCTGCGCGCCGGGCCGCGACAGGAGCCCTGCCGCACCCGGAACGGGAGCGGCGGGCGATGCGCCCGACGGCGAGCCGAGCCCCACGATCGCCGCGCACCCAGCCACGATTCCCACCAGCCGTACGTTCATCCAATCCTCCTGGTGTCGGCCTACGCCTCAGGCGCGCGGATGGAAATGCGAGTATTCCGAGCGCAGATAACTGCGATCCAGATGCGTGTAGATGCGGGTCGTCTCGATGGAGCGGTGACCCAGGACTTCCTGAACCACCCGCAGATCGCATCCTCCCTCCAGAAGGTGCGTGGCGCACGAATGACGCAGCGTATGGGGAGACACCGGCTGATCGATCCCGGCGGCCCGGCGATATCCGTCGAGCAGCTTCCAGTAGCCCATGCGCGAGAACCGCCGGCCGAGGCGCGTCAGAAAGATCGCGCGCTCGCTTCGGTCCTTGAGGAAATGCGCGCGCGCCGCTTCGAGATACCGAAGCAGAGCCTCCTTGGCTTTCGTGCCGAACGGAACGATCCGCTCCCGCGACCGTTTTCCCACGCACCGGACCAGGTCCTCCGTCAGGTCCACCTCCTCCAGCGTGAGCCGGACGAGCTCGCTCACGCGCAGGCCTGTGGCGTAGGCGACCTCGAGGAGGGCGCGATCCCGCACCGAAGCCGGGTCCTCCCCGCGGGGGGCCCCGAGAAGCGCCTCCACCTGCTCCACGCTCAGCACGTCCGGGAGCGGACGAGCCTTGCGAGGAGGCCGGACTTGAAGCGCGGGATTTTCCTCCGCGAAGCCACGCCGGCGCAAGAACTCATGAAAGGCGCGAAGCGACGCGATCTTGCGCGCGACCGTCGATGCGGCCCACCCGCGGCCGTGGACATGCGCCTCCACGTCCTCGACCTTGACCGCGGCGGCGCTCCGTTTCCCCCGCGCGACCAGGAACGCGTCGTACTGCTCCAGGTCCTGGACGTAGGCGCGGACCGTGTTGTCGCCGAACCGGCGCTCCAGGCTCAAGTGCTCCCGGAACTGCCTCAACCGCTCTCCTAGCACGCTCCGTGCCCCACGCTTGTCCGAAGGCGGCGCGGCCGGGGTCCGCTTCATGCGGTTCGGCTTCCCCTCTCCCTTCCCCCTTCCCACCCGAGCTCGAGCTGCCCCCGTTCCAGCTCGAGCAGAAACCGCTTCCACCGAAGTCCGCTCGAAAAGCCGCCGATCGACCAATCGCCATGGATGACGCGGTGACACGGGACCACGATCGGAACCGGATTCTTGCCGAGCGCGTTGCCCACCGCGCGCGCCGCTCCCGGAACACCGATCCGGACGGCCAGCGTTCCATAGGATATGACGGTGCCGTATTTCACCCGCCGCGTGATTTCCCACACCCGCCGCTCGAATGGAGACCCCTCGGCCAAATCGAGCCGCAGATCGAGCGCCGGCTCGTGCCCCGCGAAGTAGTCCTCGAGCGCCCGACGCGTCGGATCGGTCCAGCGCGGCCGCTTCACGTAGCGGATGCCGAGCGCGCGCGCTTCGCGCGCGGAGGGAGCCTCCCGTTCGCCCAGCCCGAGCCCGCGGAGCCCCGCCGAGGTCGCGAGGATCCACACCGGCCCCTGCTCGGTCGCCACACTCGCCGCCGCAACCTCGAGAATGTCCCTCACGCGGTCGCCCCGTCCGCGGGACCCACTTCCCTCAAGATTCTCTCCGCCATGCGCGGGCCGATTCCGGGCACCGCGGCAATCGCGTCGACCGGTTGCCGACGGATCCGGTCCAGCGATCCGAACTTCCGGAGCAGGAGCGCGCGGCGCTTGGGGCCGAGGCCGGGAATCTGGTCGAGCGCGGAAGCGCGGGCCGCCTTGGCGCGAAGCGCGCGGTGGTAGCCGATCGCAAACCGGTGCGCTTCGTCGCGGATCCGCATCAGGAGCTTCACCGCGGGCGAGCGTCGCGGCAGAAGCAGAGAGTCGCGCCGGCCGGGAATCATGATCTCCTCGAGACGCTTGGCAAGCCCGACAAAAGGAACGCGCTCGAGCGGGCTCCCCGCGGCCGCCCGGCGCGCGGCCTCGAGCTGGCCCGCGCCTCCGTCGATCACGATCAGGTCCGCCGGCTCGATTTCCCCGGCCTCCACCCGCGCGGCGTGGCGCCCCACCGCGTCCGACATCGACGCGAAGTCGTCCTGTCCCGGCACCGACTCGATCCGGAACCTCCGGTATTCGCTCTTGAACGGCGACCCGTCGCGGAAGGTGACCATCGAGGCGACCGTGTGCCGGCCTTGGATCGTGGAAACGTCGAAGCACCGGATCCGCCGCGGCAGGTGCGGGAGCGCGAGCTCGCGTTGAAGCTCGAGCGCCTCGTCGAACTCGTTCGGCTGGAGCGGGCGATCCCCCTCCCCTTCGGATTCCCGCCCGAGGAGGAGCGAGGCGTTCCGGCGCGCCGTCCGCACGAGGGCCCGCTCCGAGGCGCCGCGCGCGATCCGCACGCGCACCGGCGCTGGCGAGATGGTCGAGAGCACTTCCTCGAGGAGCCGGAGCTCGCGCGGCTCGACCTCGAGGAGCACGCAGCCGGGAATCTGCTCCGCCCGGGTGTAGTACAGCGTGAGGAACGATCGGAGGATTTCCGCCTCGTCGGCGGCCCCCGCCCCCTGAAGCCACCGGACGTCGCGCGACAGGACCCGGCGCTCGCGCACCTTGAGGATCACGGCGCACGCGGCCTCTCCCTCGCGCGCGACCCCCACGACGTCCGCCTCCGGGCCGCCCAAGTCGACCATGCGCTGGCGCGCCAGGATCGACTCGATGCCCCGGGTTTGATCGCGGATCCGCGCGGCTCGCTCGTACTCGCGGCGCGCCACCGCCTCCCCCTGCATCTCCTGGAGCCTCCGGACGACGTCCTCACGTTTCCCCGCGAGGAAGTCGCAGAACTGGTCGACCATCGCGCGATAGTCCGCCTGCGACTGCTTCGCGATGCAGGGGCCCGTGCAGCGGCCGATGTGGAAGTCGAGGCATTCGCGGCGAGCCGCGATGTGCGCGTCGATGTCCTGACACGACCGCATCGGGAAGATGGTCTGCGTCATGCGGAGCAGCTCTCGCAGCGCCTTGACTTCGGTATAGGGGCCGAAGTACCGCCCCCCGTCGCGTTCGATCCGGCGCACGAGCGACATGCGCGGGTAGGGTTCCTGCCAGGAAACGCGGATGTAGGGATACCGTTTGTCGTCCTTGAGCCGGATGTTGTAGGGGGGCTGATGCTCGCGGACGAGGGTGGCCTCGAGCAGGAGGGCGTCCCCTTCCGACTCGACCGCGATGAAATCGAGATCGTAGACCTTGCGGACCAGCGCGGCCTGCTTCGGACCAATGAGGTCGGGGCTCTGGAAATGGGATCGGACACGCTGATCCAGCCTTTTCGCCTTCCCGACATAGAGGACGTCGCTCCCCTTCCCCTTGAAGAGGTACACGCCCGGGAGGGTTGGCAACGAGCCTATTTTCCGCTGCAGCTCCTCCGGGTTCGGGTCGGAACGGGGCGAGGCGCGCGAAAGGATGGGTCGTTTTCCGAGACGCGGGGGCATCCGAAGAATGATACCACGCTTCCGGCCCGGGTCTCGGATCTTGACAGCTCTCTGATCCTCAGATACGGTAACCGCTTACACTTAGCGGAGACCCAACCAGGAGGAGCGAATGCCCCGCCACAAATCGGCCGAGAAGAGAATCCACACGAACCTGCGCGACCAGAAGCGAAACTTGAACGTGAAATCCGAGCTCAAGACGCTCCTCAAGAAAGCGCGGCAAGAACCTGGAAATACACCTCTTATGCGATCCATTGTGGCCAAGCTGGACCGCGCCGTGCGGAAGGGTGTCCTCCACAAGGCGGTCGCCAACCGCCGCAAGTCGAGGCTGGCTCGGATGGTCAACCGGACGGCGCGAGCTTCCTGAGCTCTTCGGCGACCCTGTTCCGGCATTCGGCCGCGGCTTCTCCTACCGGAACCCGGTCGATCCGACCCGTTCGCCGGTCCCGAAGCTCCACGACCCCGTCCTTCAGCCCCTTCTCCCCGATCGTGACCCGGAGCGGTATCCCGATGAGATCGGCGTCCTTGAACTTCGCTCCGGGGCGCTCGTCGCGGTCGTCGAGCATCGACTCGATCCCCCACTCCGTAAGGCGCGCGTAGATCGCTTCCGCCGCCTCGCGCGACGGATCGTGACGGATGTTCACCGGCACCAGGTGGACGTGGTACGGCGCGACGGAATACGGCCAAACGATCCCGTTTGCGTCGTGAAGCTGCTCGATCACCGCCGCGACCGTCCGCGTGATCCCGATGCCATAGGTCCCCATCACGATCGTGCGCTCGTTCCCCTCCGAATCGAGATAACGTGCTCCCATCGCCTGTGAGTACTTGAGCCCCAGCTTGAAGATGTGCCCCACCTCGATCCCGCGCCCCACCCTCATCGGATCGCCGCAGCGCGGGCAGCGGTCCCCCTCGCGCGCCGTCGCCAGGTCCGCCCGCTCGATCGCCTGAACGTCACGTCCCACGCGCACGTTGACCCAATGGACGTCTCGCTTGTTCGCTCCGGTCACGTAGTTCCGGCCCTCCTGCACCGAGAGGTCCAGGATCGTACGGAGCGTTCCGGCGAGGCCGACGGGCCCGGTGAACCCGAGCGGGCCCCCGGTCAGTCGCTCGATCTCCTCCGCCGTCGCGAGCCGCGGCGCGGGATGGCCCAGCACCCGCGCGAGCTTCGCCTCGTTGAGCTCGCGGTCCCCCGGGATCACGGCAAGGACGGGCTCTTCCCCCGCGAGGAAGACGAGCGATTTCAGGAGTCGCGACGGCTCGACCGAGAGAAACGAGGCCACCTCTTCGACGGTCTTCCGGCTCGGCGTCTCGCGCGAATCCAGCGCTTCCTCCGGCTCGGCCGGCAGGGGATCGATTTTGAATTTCGCGCGTTCCACGGAGGCCGCGTAGCCACACGGGGAGGAGAAGATCAGAGATTCGCCCGATTCCGCGGTCACCATGAACTCATGGTTGACGTCGCCGCCGATCGCGCCCGAATCCGCCTCCACGATCACGAACTCGAGCCCGCAGCGGCGGAAGACCGCGGCGTAGGCCTCGCGCATGCGATCGTACGTCGCCGCGAGCTGCGCCTCGTCGGTGTGGAAGCTGTATCCGTCCTTCATCAGGAATTCGCGCGCGCGCATGACCCCGAACCGCGGGCGGATCTCATCGCGGAACTTGGTCTGGATCTGGTAGAGGTGGAGCGGCAGATCGCGGTAGGAGCGGATGTGGTTCCGCACGAGATCCGTGATCGCCTCCTCGTGCGTGGGTCCGAGGACGTAGTCGCGCTCGTGACGGTCCTTCTGACGGAAAAGCTCCTTCCCGTATTGCTCCCACCGGCCGGTCTCCTTCCACAGCTCGGCGGGCATGAGGATCGGGAGGAGAAGCTCCTGGCCTCCTGCCTTGTCCATCTCCTCCCGGACGATCTGCGCCACTTTTCGCGTCACCCTCCACCCGAGCGGCAGGAGGGTATAAACGCCGGCGGCGAGCTTGCGCAACATTCCCGCGCGGACCATCAGCTTGTGGCTGATCAGCTCAGCGTCGGAGGGATCCTCCTTCAGCGTGGGGATGAAGGCACGCGATAGGCGCATGGGCGTTTCTCGAGCTCCTCGTCAGGGACCGGCGAGCGTCTGCTCGAGGGTGTAGAGCCCGGGCGGCTTGCCGCGCAGAAAGCACGCGGCGCGGAGCGCCCCCCGCGCGAACACAGCGCGGTCGGAGACCGTGTGAACGATTTCCAGAGTTTCCCCCGCGCCCGCGAAGATCATTCGGTGGGTGCCGGCGGCCGTGCCCGAGCGGATCGAATGGATGCGGACTTCTCCCGGCCTCAGGAGAGCCGCCCAGGCGAGGGCGGTCCCGCTCGGAGCGTCGCGTTTCGCGCTGTGGTGATGCTCGACCAAGTCGACCTCCAAGAGGGTTCGCGCCGCGGCAGGGACCGAACGCAGCATCCCCTCGGCGACCGAGTTCCCCACGCTCAAGTTGCGCGCGCGGAGGACCGGTGCCCGGGCGCCGAGCGCCTCCACACGCGCCTCGTCCGCTTGGCCGAGGCCGGTGGTCGCGCTCAGGAAGGCGCGCGGCGAGCGCTCGAGCCAATCGAGGAGCCGGGCGGTTCCGGCGGCGAGGCTCACGTCGATCACGACGGAATCCACCGGGAGCTCACCCCGCCCCGCAAACAGGTCCTCGGGGGTCATCCACGAGCATCCCTTGGGACAGCCGAGATCATCCGGGGATCGAGCGACGCAGCCGATCAGCCTGGCCTCGGGAAACTCGGGCAGGCACGCGCGCACGGCCCGCCCCATGCGACCCGTGGCGCCGAAGAGAAGGATCGCGGTTTGAGCCACGCGGCGGGGTCAGCCGCCCGATCGCACGGGCGTCGCGACGCCGATCCGCTCCAGCGTCTGTTCGATGACGGCGGCGGTCTCGGGCTTGACAGAGACGAGCGGCAGGCGCAGCTCTCCGGTCATCAACCCCAGGCGCATGAGCGCGTGTTTCACCGGCGCCGGGTTGGTCTCGAGGAAGAGCGCGCGGAAGAGAGGCGTGAGCTTTCGATGGATCGCCTCCGCCTCGGCGAAGCGGCCCGCGACCGCGTGCGCGTGGATCGCGCTCATCTCCCTCGGAACGAGATGCCCCGCCACCGAGACGACCCCGCGCGCGCCGACCGCGAGCAGCGGCAGATACAGCGAGTCGTCTCCGGCCAGGATCGCGATCCCGGAGCGCGCGCGTATCGCGCTCGCCTGGTCCAGCGATCCGCTGGCCTCTTTGATCGCGGCGATGCGGGGGTGCTCGGCCAGCCTCGCGATCGTCTCGGGGGCCAGCGTGACCCCCGTCCGGGACGGGACGTTGTAGAGAACCACCGGACGGTCGACCCGGTCCGCGACCGCGCGGTAGTGGGCGAGGAGCCCCTCCTGCGTCGGCTTGCAGGAGTAGGGTGTGATGACCATGACGCCGTCCGCGCCAAAGCGGATCGCGTCCTGGGACAGCTCGATCGTTTCCGAAGTCACGGCGGTTCCGGTTCCCGCGATCACGGATGCGCGACCGCGCGCCGCGTCGACCACCGTGCGAATGACCTGCTCTCGCTCCCCGCGGGTGAGCGAGGTCGCCTCTCCGGTGCAGCCGCAAGGATACAGCGCGCGCGCCCCGGCCTCGACGAGGCGACCGGCGATCCGCGCGAGCGCTTCCCGATCCACCGAGCCGTTCCGATAGGGCGTAACCAGCGCGACGGCCAAGCCGTCGAACATTGTCTGGAGATCGGCCATGGTTACTCCTCGGGCTCCGGTGGCGGCTCCTTCACGGACGGGGCGGGCTTCACGACCCGCTCGAGTCGGAAGTCGATGTGCTCATATTGCTCCTCGGGGAGCGCCTCCAGGAACCCTTCGCGGCGCGCTTCCGTCGGCTCGCCGGCGCGGCCGGGCAAGCGGAGCGCGCGCAGCCGGTATCGCCCGGGCGGCACGCGCAGGATGTAGTCCCCCGGGCCCGTTCGCTCGACGGTACGGATGAAGGTCGTGTCCGAATCGGAGCGGGCCTCGACCCTGAACCGGGCCGTCGAGTCGGGAGAGCTGATCTTCCCCGTCAGGGTCGCCGGCGCGCGCGGATCGACCGCAACCAGATTGATACTATCGGCGACCGGCCGCTCCAGTGTCAACCGGATCGCGGACGGATAGCTCGCGGCAATGTCGGTCAGCGAGTCGAACGAGCCGTTTCGGTTGAGATCGAACACGGCGTGGATCGTGAACCCCTGGCCGAGCGGGAGCCCGGACAAGGCGTACGCGGCCGCGGTGTCGGTCTCGGTCGCGTAGGACGGCTGGACATTCGCGAAATCCGGGATTCTCCCGAGCGAATCGGGATACGCCCAGATCGGAACACCCTTGGTCGGAAGGGTCCTCGCGCGTAGGACCCCCGTGATCCGTCCGGGGGCCAGGGAGTCACCCGTCGAGAATCGGATCGTGACCGGCGAGCCGAGCGGCACGCCGTGCGTATCTTTCACTCCGGCGCTGAGAAAGGCCAAATAGGTCGTGGTCGGCCGCAACGGCGCCTCCCAGGAAACGCGGAGCTGGCGGCCGCTCCAGTGATAGGAGGGCGCGCCGGGGGGTGGGTAGATCTTGAATCCGTCCCGCACGCTCACGCGGTCCATGGGCTCGGAGAACAGGAGCTGGATCTCCACCTGGGGAGGGACACGCGTCGTGCTGTCCGCCGGAGTCGTGAGCAACACCCGTGGGGGAACGGTGTCGATCGGACCGCCGGGCGGGAAGTCCGGCTTCGCGCATCCGCCAAGAAGCGCGGCCCCGGCGAGCGCCCCGGCGAACGCCGCGCGTCGCGTCACCGCCCGCGCCGGCTCCGAGCGGGCCGGCGTCCCGAGGCGCCCGCGCGCCCCCGAGCCTTCGTCCGCGTGCCCGGCCGGGCGGACGGACGCTTCGGCTTCGCTCCGGCCCCGCGCCCCGACGGGTCCTTCCCGACGAGGAGATCGTAGAGAATCGCCTTCTGCAGATGCATCCGATTCTCGGCCTGGGGAAAGATGATCGACTGGGGCCCCTCCATCACGTCTTCGGTGATCTCCTCTCCGCGATGCGCCGGGAGGCAGTGCATCACGAAAGCCGCGGGCTTGGCCATACGGAGGATCGACGGGTTGATCTGATACGAGCGAAAGATCGGGAGTCGCTTCTCGCGTTCCGCCTCCTGCCCCATGCTCGCCCACACATCCGTATAGAGCACGTCGGCTCCCTGGGCCGCCTCCGCGGCCGATCGCAGGACGCGCGCGCGTCCAGGTCCGGACTTCGCCGTCTGGGAGATCAGCTTGGGGTCGGGCTCGTAGCCCTCCGGGCAGGCGATTCGAACCTCGAGTCCGAAGAGCCTCGTGGCTTCGACCCACGAGTTAGCGACGTTGTTCCCGTCCCCGATATACGCTACGACCGCGCGGTCCAGATCGACGGCGTGCTCCTTCAGCGTGAAAAGGTCCGCGAGGATCTGACAGGGATGGAGCCAATCGGTGAGCCCGTTGATCACGGGAACGCTCGCGTGACGGGCGAGATCGTTCGCCAGGTCGTGGTCGAAGGTGCGGACCATGATGCCGTCCACGTATCCCGAAAGGACGCGCGCCACGTCGGAGACCGGCTCCCGCGACCCCATCCCGATTTCGCGCTCCGTGATGAAGATCGAGGACCCGCCGAGCTGCGTCATGGCTACTTCGAAGGAGAGCCTCGTCCTCAGGCTCGGCTTGTGGAAGATCAGGGCGAGCGTGCGTTGATCCAGCTCACGATGCCGCCGCCCCGCGCGAAGATCCGCCTTGAGCCGTGTCGCCGTCGCGAACAGCCGGTCCACGTCGGGGCGCGTGAGATCCGCAAAAGAGACAAGGTCGCGCTTCATCTCAGGAAGGCTCCTCGGTGGGGCTCGCGGGAGAGGGTCCTGCTCACGCCCGTGGGTGCGCCCGGGCGTAGGCCGCTTTGAGGCGGCGCCGGGTCACATGGGTGTAGATTTGGGTGGTCCCCAGATTCTGGTGCCCCAGAAGCTCCTGGACCGCGCGCAGGTTGGCTCCCCGGTCGAGGAGATGGGTCGCGAAGCTGTGGCGCAACGCATGCGGATGGGTCGCGGTGTTGGGGCCGAGCGCGCCCAGAAAGGCGCGGATGTCCCGCTCGAGCGTGCGGGGCGAGATCGCGCCGCCGCGGCGCCCTGGAATCAGATGCCGGGTGGGCGCGGGCGTGGCGCCCATCGCGACCCAGTATCGCGCGAGCGTATCCGCGGCCCTGGCCCCCACCGGAACCACCCTCTCCCTGCCTCCTTTCCCGAGCACCCGCGCGAGGCGCCTGCGGGCATCGAACCGGCTCCACGTGAGCCCGGTCAACTCGCTCAAGCGAAGGCCGGAGCCGTAGAGCCACTCGGCCGCGACCAGCGCCCGGAGCGCCCGCGTGTCGCGGTCTGAGACCGAAGCCGCCGCGCGGTCCATGAGCTCGTTCAAGGGAACCTCCGAAATCGCCGCCGGCAGGGGCTGGGGGGTGCTCACCCGCGGGAGCGCCCCGCGAAGGGCCGCGGTCGTCCTGCCGCGGCGCTCCAGGTAACGGAGGAAGGAGCGAAGCGCGGCCAGCGCGCGGCCGAGCGTGCGCGCCGATACGGGGCGGTTCTTGCGGCGGGCCTTCTCGAGCGAGCGCGCCGCGGCGAAGGCCGCGAGGAGCTCCGGAGTCAGATCCTCGGGGACCCTCGCGTCGCGCTTGAGTCGCGACCGCCCGAACGCGGCGAATCGGGTCAAGTCGTCGCGGTACGCGCGGAGCGTCCCCGCCGAGACCCTCCGCTGCTCCCGCAGATACTCGAGGAACTCAGCGATCCAGCGTTCCACTCACGGCCTCGGAAGCTTCGGCGTCGACGCGCGTCTTGCACTTCGGGCACTGGAGGTAGTCGCCTTTCGTCTTGGTGCGTTTCTGGACGAGGATCGGATAGCCGCACGAAGGACACGCCTGCTGGACGGGCCGATCCCAGATGCCGAACGTGCAGGTCGGGTACCGGCTGCAGCCGAAGAACGCCTTTCCCCTCCGTGTCCGGCGCTCGACCAGCTCGCCGGCACCGCACTCGGGACAAGGAACGCCGAGCCCGAGGGGACGCGTCCCCTTGCAGTCGGGGTAGCGCGAGCACGCGAGGAATTTGCCGAACCTCCCGGACCGGATTCGCATCGGGCTTTGGCACACGGGGCACGGCTGGGTCGGGGCCTCCGCTCCCTCCGACTCCTCCTCGACCGGCATGGTGGTCTTGCATTCGGGATAGCGCGGGCAGGCGAGGAAGGGACCGTTCCTTCCGTAACGCTTCACCATCTTGGATCCGCATTTCGGACACTCCCGGTCGGACTCCTCCGCGAGCGAGGCTTTGAGGCTCTCGCGCTGCGACTCGGCGACGGTGAGGTCCTTTCGGAACGGCGCGTAGAAATCGGCGACCACATGATCCCAGGCGTCCTTTCCCGTCTCCACCCGATCCAGCTCCTGCTCCATTCGCGCCGTGAATTCCACTTCGAACACGTCGCCGAACATCCGGTCCAGGAGCTTCCACACCGTCATGCCCAACTCGGTGGGGGTCAGTTTCCCTCGGTCGCGGAGCACGTAATCGCGCGTCAGGATGGTCCCCACGATCGTGGCGTAGGTGCTCGGCCGGCCGATTCCCTTCTCCTCGAGGGTCTTCACGAGGCTCGCCTCGGTGTAGCGCGGCGGCGGTTCGGTGAAGTGCTGTTCCGGATGGATCCCCAGCTGCTTCAAAACATCCCCTTCCTGCAATGAAGGAAGCTTGGCGGCCTCGGGTCCGGTCCCCTCGATCAAGGTGGCGTGATACGCGCGCGCAAAGCCGTCGAACTTGACGCGGCTCCCCGATGCGCGCAACAGATACTCCCCCGCCTTGATGTCGACCGTGGTAGTCAGCACGAGCGCCGGGTTCATCTGCGAGGCGACGAAGCGCTGCCAGATCAGCTCGTAAAGCCGATACTGGTCGGGCTCGAGGTGGCGTTTCATGGATGCTGGGGTTCTGGCGACGGAAGTCGGACGGATCGCCTCGTGCGCGTCCTGAGAGGTCTCGCGCGACCGGAAATGCCTCGCCTCGGCCGGCAGGTAGCTCGGGCCGAAGGTGGTCTGGATGAAATCGCGGACGTCGGCCAGCGCGTCGGGCGCCGTCCGCGTCGAGTCGGTCCGCATGTAGGTGATCAGACCCGTGGGCCCCTCCGTTCCGGCGTCGATACCCTCGTAGAGCTGCTGCGCGATCACCATCGTCTTCTGGGCGCTGAAGCGGAGCCTCTGGAAGGATTCCTGCTGCATCGTGCTCGTGATGAAGGGCGGAAGGGGATTTCGCCTCTTCTCCTGCGTGCGAACGCCCGTGACGCGGAACGACTCCTTCTCGAGCTCCGCGGCGGCGGCCTTGGCCTGAGCCTCGTTCTCGAGCGAGATTTTCTCGCCCGATTTTTTCTGCACCCGCGCGCGGAAGCGTTCGTCCTTCGCGGTGGCGAGATCCGCATCGAGGGTCCAGTACTCCCGGGGCACGAACGCGCGGACCTCCTCTTCCCGTTCGCAGATCAGCCTCAGAGCCACCGACTGGACCCGGCCGGCGGAGAGCCCGTAGCGGATGGTCTTCCAGAGGAACGGGCTTACCTGATATCCGACCAGGCGGTCGAGGACGCGCCGGGCCTGCTGCGCGTGCACCTTGTTCATATCGATCGAGCGGGGCGTCTCCAGCGCCTCCATGATCCCGCGCTTCGTGATCTCGTAAAACGCGAGCCTGCGAATCCTCTTGTCCGATCCGTTTCCGAGGGTCTCGGCCAGATGCCAGGCGATCGCCTCCCCCTCCCGGTCGGGGTCGGGCGCGAGGTAGATCGTGGCCGCCTGTCGGGCGCTCTGCTTCAGGTCTTTGAGTATTTTCGCTTTTCCCTTGATGAGAATGTAGGAAGGCTGAAAGCCGTTCTCGATATCCACGCCGAGCTTGCTCTTGGGGAGGTCTCGCACGTGCCCGTTCGAGGCGCGCACCTCGAACCCGGGCCCGAGATACTTCCCGATCGTCCTCGCCTTGGCGGGCGACTCGACGATCACGAGGCTCTTGCCGCGCGGTCCCTTGCCCCCGGGGGTCTCGCCCTTCGCGGCCGCGGCGGGGGCCGGCCCCGGGCGCGCGGAGCGGGCCGGCACCTTCGCGGACGCGGCGGCTGCCTTCGCCGCCGCGTCTCGCTTCTCGGGCTTCGCCCTGGATTTTGGCTTTGTCTTCCGCGTCGTCACGCTAGTGGGCCGTCGGGGGGAAGCCTGGATCCGACAGGAAGCCGTGCTCTTCGTCGAACCAGTGGATCAGCACCTCGGTCGCCAGCTCCTCCGCTTTGGCTTCGCTGTCGAGCGCGGGGCCCTCGTCTCGCGCCCGGGCCATGATCTCTTCGAACTGCTCGGGCGTCACACGCCCCGACTCGCTCAGCCGGAAGAAGTAGGTATAGGCGGGCGAGGAAAGCAGCGCCCGCTCGGGCCCGGTCGGCACGCGCACGTGCTTGCGCGGCACCTTCGCTTGGCCCGGGTAGTCCTCCCGCGAGTAGGGTTCCAACGCGCGGAAGATCATCTCGAACGCCAGGTTCACAACGTCGGCGTCATGGTGCCCCGAATCCAGGACCTGCGTGAGCTCGAGGAGGGCGTCCTCGTTCCCGTCCACGTAGGCCTTCAGCTGCTCCACGATGAGGACCATCATTTCCCGAACGTTGTCATCCATGGGCTCCCTCCTGGTCTATGCTCCGTGGCACTTCTTGTATTTCTTCCCGCTGCCGCACGGACAGGGATCGTTTCTTCCAACCTTGGGTTCCTGCGTCACCACCGGCGTCCGTCGGGGCGCACCCACGGACGCATCGGGCGCGGCCGCGCCTTTCGCGGGGGTGCCGAACGCGGAGACCGCGACGTGCGACTCGGATTGAGGCGTCGCGCGCACGCGGGGAAGCGACCGCGCCGACGCGGGGAGCGGGGCGCGATCGGTGCCACGCCCGGCTCCCCCGGCCGGAGCCCCGGGGGGAGCGGGCTCGCTCACGAGGCTCACGCGGAACAGCGTCCGCACCGCCTCCTCCCGAATCGAGCGCGTCAGCTCCTCGAACATCGAGAACGCCTCACGCTTGTACTCCACGAGCGGATCCCGCTGGCCGTACGCGCGCAGCCCGATCCCCTCGCGAAGATGATCCATCTCGCGAAGATGGTCCATCCAATGCTCGTCGATGACGTTCAGGAACACCTGCCGCTCCAGCTCGCGCATGATCGGCGGAGAGATCTCCTGCTCCTTCTCTTCATACGCGTCGCGGGCGGTTTGCCGCAGCGACTCTTCGACCTCCTCGGCGGAGGGATGTCCGTCGCCCGCGTCGGGCAGCTGGACCGTTCGAAGCACCAGCTGGCTCACCTCGTTCAGGAGTCGCTTCAGATCCTCCTCGTCCCACCGCTCGTTGGTCGGGAGATAGGACGCCACGCGCTCCGAGACGGTCTCCTCCATCATTTCGAGAATCGACTCCTTGAGATCGTTCTCTTCCAGCGCTCGGAGCCGTTGCGAATAGATCACGGTGCGCTGCTGGTTCATCACGTCGTCGTACTCGAGGAGGTGTTTCCGGATGTCGAAGTTGTGAGCCTCCACCCGCTTCTGCGCCCGGCCGATCGCGCGCGTCACGAGGCCGTGCTCGATCACCTCCCCTTCCTGAACCCCAAGCCGCTCCATGATGCCCGCGATGCGCTCCGATCCGAAGAGGCGCATCAGGTCGTCCTCGAGGGAGAGATAGAAACGGGAGGAACCCGGATCCCCCTGCCGCCCGGCGCGGCCGCGGAGCTGACGGTCGATGCGCCGGCTCTCGTGCCGCTCGGTTCCCAGAATGTGGAGCCCACACGGCAACGCTTCCTTGCAGTACGCGACGCTCCTCCAGACCCCGTGCATGAGCCGGCTGGTCGACCCCGCGAAGCAGGCCCGATCGCAGCGGATCACGCCCGGCTCGAGCTTGATGTCGGTCCCGCGGCCGGCCATGTTGGTCGCGATCGTGACGGCGCCCTTTCGTCCCGCCTGGGCGATGATCTCCGCTTCCTGCTGGTGGTACTTCGCGTTCAGGACGTGGTGCGGAATGCCCCGCCGCTTCAAGAGACGGCTCAACGTCTCGGACGCTTCCACGCTGATCGTGCCCACGAGGACCGGTACCTTGTTCGTGTGAAGATCGGCGATCTCCTCGACCAAGGCGTTGTACTTTTCTCGCCGGGTCTTGAAGATGACGTCGTCGGCGTCGACCCGGCGCACCGGCTGGTTCGTGGGAACCACCACGACATCCCGCTTGTACGTGTGCCAGAACTCCTGGGCCTCCGTTTCGGCCGTGCCGGTCATGCCGGCCAGCTTTTCGTAGAGCCGGAAATAGTTCTGGATCGTGATCGTCGCGAGCGTCTGGGTCTCCCCCTCCACGCGAACGCCTTCCTTGGCTTCGATCGCCTGGTGGAGCCCGTCGGAGTACCGGCGCCCCGGCATGAGCCGCCCGGTGAACTCGTCCACGATCAGGATCTTCCCCTCTTGAATGACGTATTCCACGTCCTTCTCGTACAGGGAGTACGCCCGCAGCAGCTGCAGGATGTTGTGGACGCGCTCGCTCCGCTCCCCGTGGACGCGCTCCAGATCGCGTTTCCTCGCGACCTTGTCCGCCGGGGCCAGGCTCTCGTCTTCATCGATGGCGCTGAGCTCGGTCGCGAGATCGGGGAGCAAGAAGAGGTTCCGATCGCGCTGCGAGAGAAGCTCCCTCCCCTTTTCCGAGAGATCGATCGAGTGGTTCTTCTCGTCGATCGAATAGAAAAGCTCCTCGTCCGCCTCCTGCATCCGCTTGTCGCGGATGAGCTCGAGCTCGACGCGCTGGATGAGGCGCTTCAACCCGGGCTCGTCGGAGACCAGCTTCGCGAAACGCTTGTTCTTCGGCGCGCCGCGCTTCACTTGCAGGAGCTTGAAACCAGCCTCCCACTCCTTCTCGGGGTCCTGCCGGATCGCCTCGGCGTCGGCCAGGATCCGATTCACGAGCTGCCCCTGCGTGCGGACGAGCCGCTCCACGTCGGGCTTCATCTCGTCGTACTTTTGGACACTGTGCTCCACCGGTCCCGAAATGATGAGCGGCGTGCGCGCCTCGTCGATGAGGACCGAGTCGACTTCGTCGATGATGGCGTAGTGGTGGCCCCGCTGGACGCGGTGGTCGCGATGGCGGGCCATGTTATCGCGCAGGTAGTCGAAGCCGAATTCGTTGTTCGTGCCGTAGGTGATGTCGCAGGCGTAGGCGGCCCGGCGCTCTGCGAAATCCATTCCGTTCTGGATGCACCCGACCGTCAGGCCCAGAGACTCGTAGATTTTTCCCATCCATTCGCTGTCGCGTCGGGCCAGGTAGTCGTTCACCGTGACGAGGTGGACCCCCTTCCCGCCGAGCGCATTCAAGTAGATGGGCATCGTCGCGACGAGCGTCTTGCCTTCGCCCGTCGCCATTTCGGCGATCTTTCCCTCGTGGAGCACGATGGCTCCGAGGAGCTGCACGTCGAAGGGCACCATGTCCCAGGTGATCGGGATACCGCAGACATCCCAGGTCTGCCCCACCAGACGGCGGCAGGTCTCCTTCACGACCGCGAACGCTTCCGGGAGGACCTCGTCCTCGGTCTCGCCGGCCTCGAGGCGGGCCCGGAAGTCCGCCGTCTTCGAGCGGAGCGCTTCATCCGGCAGGTCGCGCAGGCGCCCGAAGTGGTCGTTGATCTCCTCCACAAGCGGCCACATGCGCTTGACGTCGCGCTCGTGCTTGGTCCCGAAGACACGTGTAATCAGATTGAGAACCATTGGCTCCTTGTAGACGGCCGTACCCGGCCCGGTTCCCCGCCCCGGCCGGCGGGCTCCATGTGCGCCCCGCCAAGCCGAACAAACCCTCTCCCAACCGGATAGAGCGAAACCCCAGGAGCGCGAAGCTGCCGGGGTTTTAGGGACCTCTCGAATCTCGTAAGCTAGTGGTAAGACTGGACTAAGGCTCCCCCCGGGGCCACCCGTTTACACCTCTACCCGCGAACGCAGTCTATGAATCCGATGCCGGGCGTGTCAAGGCAGATTCGACCTGCTTACATGTAGAAGGGTCCGGGCCCACCCCGGGCGCTCAGCGAAGCAGAAGCTCCATGGCAAAGCCGGCCGAGAGGGGGATGCGGAAATTGTCGTCGAGCGGGATCGGGAGCAGCTCGAAAATGGTCGCGGTCAGCGCTCCGACCAGCCCGACATAGAACGGGATGCCGGGCATGAGGAGCGTCAAGCCATAGCAGACGGCGAAGCAGGAGAAGCTCCCTTCGAGGGTCTTGCCCCCCAGGAGGCTCGTCTTGCCGATCGACTTCCCGACGATGGCCGCCACCGTATCGCCCAGGATGAGGAATGCGAGGGCGAGCACCGCGACCGGCTTGTCGAAGAGATGAATCGTGAGGAGCACCGCGATCAGGAGGTACGTGGACCCCAGCAGCGAGGCCTCCTCGTGATTCCTGAGAAGCTCACCGAAGAAATGCCGAAAGACGATCCGGATTCTCGGGTTGTGGAGTCGAAACACCTCGATCGCGAGCGAGACGATCACCGAGGCCAGAAGCGCCCGCTCCCAGGTCCTCCCCCAGGACGCGGGGCTCACGTAATAGGCGATCGGAATGGAGAGCGAGGCGAGATGGATAGCTTTGCGCTTGAGCTCCGACGCTAGGAGCACGCCCGCTCCTCAGCGCGACGGCGCCGCTTCATAGACCGCCTCATAGCGCCGCATCGCGGCGTAGGTTTGCTTCACGTACTCCCGGGTCTCCCGGTAGGGAATCAGCTCCACCCACAGGTCGTCGATCCGCGGGCGCGCCGCGAGCCAGCGCCGCACCGCCTCTTCCCCTCCGTTGTACGCCGCAGACACGGGGCGAAGGTCGCCGAATTCGCGTGTAAGCTGGCGAAGATACATCGCGCCGAGCCGCACGTTCAGCCCGGGGTCGAGCAGCGAGTCCTCCGAGATCGCGCGCCCGGCGAGGCGGGACGCCGTCGGGACGATGAGCTGAAGCAATCCCAGCGCTCCCGCGCGCGAGCGGGCCGCGGGATTGTACCCGCTCTCCTGCCGCATGATGGTCCAGAGAAACGCCACGCTCAGGCTTTCCTCCTCGGCCGCCCCAAACACCGCCCCCGCGAACGCGGGCGGGAAGCGGAGCCTGAGATCGCGATCGATGTCCGCCTGCCCGACGCGATAAATGCCCTTCGCCTCCAGCGCGTCCACGCAGCCGTTCGCCCGAGCCTCGCTTTCCCCCATCGCGCAGGAGCGGAGCAGCTCGAGCGAGGGGTCGCGGAATCCGACGAGATCCAGAACCCGGGCGGACGGAGGCGGAGGGAGGACCGGTCGCGCGGCGTGCTTGGCGCGCGCATCGGGAACTCCTTGCGTCGGGTCCACCGGTAGCCCGGAGAGCTCGCGCGCGCGAACGCCTTCATAGGACCAGGGGTCCAGCTCCCACGCGCGCCGGAACGCGTCGGCGGCGCGGCTGGAATCCCCCGCCGCCGAGGCGACCCATCCGCGCCAGAACAGAACCCGCGCGTCCTCGGCGCCGGGCCCCGCGAGCGCGGAATCGGCCGCCGCGAGCGATTCCGCGCGGAGCCAGGCGATCGCTTCGTGCACCCGCACGGCCGCGGCGAGCGCCTGGGTGCGGGTCCGCGCCCGCGCCCAGCGGAGGATCAACGCCGCCTCGCGCGGCGTCTTCTGGTCCTCCCACTCGCGGGCGCGCTCCCAGGCCGCGGTCTCCCCGGTCGTGCCCGCGCTGTCCCAGGTCGCGGCGAGCACGAACGCGTTGTCGGCGGCGCGAAAGTCGTGGAGCGCACGGACCGAGCGGGCCAGGCCGAGCGCCAAATCCGCGCGCCCGCTCGACGGGGCGCCCCGGCGCGAGAGGAGCTCGCGGTACGCCGCGGCGGCCGCCTCGTACCGGCGCGCGCGATAGAGCAGAAACGCGCGGGCGGTCTCCCGCTCGGACGCGGCGGCGGCATCCGGGGGGGGCGCGCGGCGTCCTTCCATCACACGGAGCCCGAGCGGGGCTTCGCCCACGTCGGCGAGCGCCCGCACGAAGCTCATCCACTCGCGCTCGCCCAGCGCATCGAGAACCGCGCCTTGGGCCCATCCCGCCGCGCGCTTCGCCGCGGCGTAGCGGTCGGCGGTCGCGAGCTCTCCGCGCGTGGCGGCCGCGATGAGAGACCGTGCCGCGGTCGCCGTATCCCCGGTCGCCGCCGTGATCTCCGCGAGAAGGAGCGTCTCCTGATTCGTCCGCGACGGCTCCTTGGAGAGAATCGCTTTCGCGAGGAGCGACTCCCCCCCTCCCAGGAGGGCTCGCGCGAGGGTGTACCGTGCCCAAGCCCGCGCGCTGGCCGGACGCCCTTCCTTGAGCAGACGCCAACGGGCGGCCCGCGCTGCGCGCCGGGATCCGGCCGAGTCGGAGAGAGTGGCCGCGACGTAGAGCGCGGCCTCGTCCCCCGTGGAGGAGGGCTCCGAAAACGAGCCGCCGCGCGCATCGGGCGGCCAACCGAGCGATCGGAGCCCGGCCGCGGGGGATTCGAGCCTCCCCTTCGCGAGCCCGCGGAGGGATGCCAGGGATCGCTCTTCGGCGAGGGCCCCGCTCAGGAGACCGAGGGTTCGGGGCCATTCCCCGGCCTCGGCCAGATCCATCGCGACGGCGATCCATGCCTCCCTCTGGTTTCGCGGGACGTGGGCCGGCAAGGGGGTCGAGCGGAGGATGGAACGATAGCGTTCGGTCGCCAGGTCCCAGCGTCCCTGCGCATCGCGGAGCGCGGAAAGAGTTCCGCTCCAGCGCGCCCTCATCCACTCCGAACGGGCCGTCTCACGCGCGGCGCGGGCCGCGAGGATCTCGTGGGAGGACGCCGCGGATCGCGCCGGCCGCTTGGGTTGAGCGACCGCGGGAGGCAGGAACGCGAGCGGGGCGTGCAGGAGCACGGCAATCGCCGCACCCACCCACATCCCCCGCCCGACGTTCAAGCGCCGCTACCGGAGCAGCACGACGCGGAAGCTTTGGGTCTGGCCGAGCACGTCGACTTTGGCGAAGTAGATCCCCGACGACGCTAGCTCCCCTTGGTCGGTGCGCGCGTTCCACGTCGCCCGGAACTCGCCGGGGACGAGACCGTCGGGTGCCGAATCCAGCGTTCGGACGAGCCTTCCTGAGAGATCAAACACTTTGATTTGCGGAGTCAGCCCCGGATGCGGCAGCCCATCGGGCGCGCTGAATCGGAAGCTGATCGCCGATGTGAAGCCGTGGCTCGCGCGGAAGGGATTCGGGCCGCCCCGGAGCGAGAGGACGCTGCGTGCGGGCCCCCCGTCGACCCGCGGCCCCACGGAGACGTCGTCCACGTACCAACCTTCGTAGTAGCGCGCGAGCGCGCCCGTGCTGAACAGGAACGGCTGGTTCTGCTCGTTGCTCGAGAACCGGAAGCGAACCTGGACCGGGCCCGCGTACGCGGAGAGATCCGCGACGACGCGGCGCCAGGATTGTGGCGAGCCCGAAAACACATCCGCGCCCCGGAGCGAGGCGCCCGAATCGAACGCGATCTGGTGGCCGTAGCCCCCGTCCACCGGGATCGGCTCCCACGGCCCGCCCCGAGAGGAAATCTCCACGCGGCCGCCGTCCCACGCGATCGTGCCGCCGTTCGTCTCGGCGTCGATCCAGGAGTAGAAGGCGAGCTGCGAGCCCGGCGGCAGGTAGAACATCGGCGAGACCAGCGCCGCGTCTTCGAGATCGGCGTAGGTCTTGGCGTCGTTCGTGCCGCCCCCGGAGGGGTCGAGCGAGCTCCCCGCTTTCATGCTCGTGACGCCGCCATGGGCGCGCGTGGCGGAGAGATGCCATTCGTCGATCGCGGTGGGCGCGACCGGCCCCGAGGACCAGGACCCGATCCCCGACTCGAAGTCCGCCAAGAGCCCGGTGCCCATCCCCACGGTCAGCGTGAACGTCTCCGTCCCGGACGAAACGCCGTCGTTCCAGCCGAGCGTGAAGTCCACCGCGTGGGGCACCGGCGTGGAGGGCGCCACCGAGAACACGAAGGGCGTCGCGGTGGCGACCGTGCCGCCGGATGCCGTCGCCGGCGCGCTCGAGCCCCCGTCGATCATCGTGATGCTCCCGTCCAACGTGCTCAAGGTCAAGGTGAGCGCGGCGGATCCCGTGCCGGCGTTATGGAGCGTCACCAGCAGCGAGTCGGTCTCTCCCCCATCGAGGATGCCGTTGCCGTTTCCGGATCCACCGTCACGCACCGTGAGGCCGCTCACGAGAAGGTACGGGCTCAGCGACACCGAGAGATCGAAGGAGGCGGTGTCGGCGTTGTCGGGGGATGCCCCGGCGATGTTGGTCATCCTGATCCCCGTGTCCGCGTTCGAGTAATCGCGCGTGCTCGGCGTCGTGCTCTGGGTCCAGGAGCGCACCGAGAGACTTCCCGGGAAAAAGTCGTTGCTGTCCCCGAAGTCCAGCGGCGACGACGACTCGAGCTCCTTCAAGCCGTCTGCCTGCACGACCGCGACCCGGTAGTGCGGGCCGGGAGGATCCGAGCAGGAGACGTTGTCGCAGTCGAGACAGTTGTCGATCAGGGTGTCGTCAACGTGATAGATCAAGAGACCCTCGCCCGGAAGAAACTCGTCCGAGCCCTCGTGGATTCGGTTCTCGACGAGGAAGTACTCGGTGCCGGGCTGCCCGTCCTTCCAGAGCTTGAGAACGCCCCCTCCCCTCGAGAGGGGGGGCAGCCGGTAGGACCCGGATTGGGCGATCACCGTCGGCTGCTCGAATCCCAGGAACTGCCGGGACCATGGATCCAGATTCCCCGGGCGAGTGCCCTGCGCGGTCGCGGGATTGAGCGGCAGATAGTTTCCGAGCGCCATCAGCGAATAGACGCCGAGACCGGTTCCGACCCCTCTCCCACAGGCGCTGAACTCGTAGAGGTCGGCGAGGCCCAGGGTGTGGCCGAACTCATGGCAGTAGGTCCCGTTCGCGTTGTCGCCCGGCCCGTAGTTGTACTCGCCGTTCATCGTGTAGAGGAAGCCGCGCACCCCGCCGAGGAGAATCCCCGGCAGGCAGTTGGGGCTGCTCGGCGGCGGGCAAGTCTGGTAGACGGCGATCCCCGCCTCGTGGGACCAGAGCAGGTTGTCTTCCTGCGCGATCGGCGCGACCTCCGCGCCCTGGCCGGGGTGGATCACGATGACCGCGTCGACGTAGCCGTCGTCGTCCCCGCTCGAGGGAATCCCGTCGGGGCCGTCGTTGTCGAAGAAGCTCAAGTTCTGGCCGAAAGAAGAATACGCGGCCGACATGGCGTCCTCGGCGAGCCGCTGGCCGCTGCGCGGATAGGCGCTGAAGTCGAGACCCGAGGTCCCGTTCACGTAGTAGGCGTAGGAGTGGGGCATCGTGAGCCAGTCCGAGGTGACGCGCCCGGAGACGATGAGCCTGCCGTGCGAGTTGATTCGGTAGTACTCGCGCAAGCTGATGATCCCGTCGTTCGGGTCATCGCTGAAGAAGAGACGGTTGTAGTAGCCGGGCGTCGACTTCGCGCCGTGATGGACCGCGGGGCCGAAGGGATCCGCGTCGAAATCGCAGAGCACGACGAGGATGTTCCTGTGCGCGACGCCCTCGCGCGGATACTTGGCGAGGTTGAGCGCGAACTGGGGGTACACCCGGTCGACGCCCCACGCCCGGCTCATCTGGTAGCGCTCGGCATGCTGCGAGAGGAGCGGTTCCTGCGATGTTCCGCGCGCGGCCGCGACCACGCGGGGGGAGATCGCGGCCGCCCGCGCCTCCCGCGGCGTCGCCGTGGCAAGCACGGTCGCGGCGACCGCCGCGCAGAGGAGCGCGAGGCGCCCGAAGCGCGCCGAGCGCTGCATGCCCCGCGCGGGCAAACCGGAGTCCGATCGTTTCACGGCAACCTCCCGGAGTTGGGTCGGCATGGGCTCACTCCCACTCAATCGTCGCGGGAGGCTTGCTGCTGATATCGTAGACGACGCGATTGACGCCCGGGACCTCGTTCACGATCCGGGACGAGACACGGGCCAGGAAGGTGTCCGGGAGCCGCGCCCAGTCCGCCGTCATGCCGTCGCTCGAGGTGACCGCCCGGAGCGCCACGACCTGTTCGTAGGTTCTCCCGTCCCCCATCACCCCGACCGTGCGAACGGGAAGGAGTACCGCAAGTGCTTGCCAAACTTTGTCATAGAGCTCCGCCCTTCGGAGCTCGGTCACGAATATATCGTCGGCGAGGGCCAGCGTCTTGACCGCTTCGGGGGTCACCGAACCCAGGATCCGTACCGCGAGCCCCGGCCCGGGAAACGGGTGCCGCTGGATGACCGGCGCCGGGAGGCCCAGCAGCCTTCCGAGCTCCCGGACTTCGTCTTTGAATAATTCCCGGAGAGGCTCCACAAGTTCCATCTTCATGTGCTCGGGAAGCCCCCCCACGTTGTGGTGAGATTTGATCTTCGCGGAGGGTCCGCGGGTGGAGGTGCTCTCGATCACGTCCGGATAGAGCGTGCCCTGCGCCAGAAGCTCGGCCCCTCCGGTCCTGTGCGCCGTTTCGTCGAACACCTCGATGAATTGGGATCCGATGATTTTTCGCTTCTGTTCGGGATCCTCGACCCCGCGCAGCGCCGAAAAGAATCGCTCCCGCGCGTCCACCGTCACGAGGTCACGATCCAAGAGCTCCCCCATGGCGCGTGAGACCTGCTCCGCCTCGCCGAGGCGCAAGAGCCCGTGGTCGACGAACACCGCGAGCACCTGACCCGGGACCGCGCGGTGAAGAAGCGCCGCGACCACGGAGGAGTCGACGCCGCCGCTCAGGGCGCAGAGGACGCGGCGCTTTCCGACCTGCGCGCGAATCCTCCCGGTCAGCTCGCTCAAGACCTGCCCCATCGTCCAGTCGCCGGAAAAGCCGCACACGTCGAACAGGAAGTTCTTGAGAATGCGGGCGCCCTGCGTCGAATGCGCGACCTCCGGATGAAACATGACCGCGTAGACGCCGCGCCCCGGATCCTCGACCGCGGCGACGTCGACCGATTCGGTGCGCGCGAGGCGCGTGAACCCCTGGGGCATGCTTTCCACGACGTCGCCGTGGCTCGCCCAGACGCGGCTCGTCCGGTCCACCCCCGCGAGGAGCCGCCCCTCGCGCTCGACCGCGAGCGTCGCCTCTCCGTACTCGCGTCGCGAGCTCGGTCTCACCCGGCCGCCCAGGTCGCGCGCCAAGAGCTGCATTCCATAGCAGATTCCGAGCACGGGGATGCCGAGCGTGAGGATCGCGGGGTCGAGACCGGGCGCGCCCTCGTCTAGAACGCTCGAGGGGCCGCCCGAGAGCACGACCCCCTTGGGACGACGCCCCTCGATCTCGGCACGGGTGAGGCGCGGCCCCACGATCTCGGCGTAGACGCCCAACTCGCGCGCCCGCCGGGCGATGAGCTGGGTGAACTGGGATCCGTAGTCGAGGATGAGGAGCAGCTCGTGGCTCAATGGAGGAAGCATCGTTCCCCCGTTAGAAGCATGGCGACCCCGCGCGATTCCGCCGCAGCGATCGATTCTTCGTCGCGAACCGACCCGCCGGGCTGCGCGATGGCCGTGATTCCCGCCTGGGCGGCCATCTCGACCGAGTCGGGAAACGGAAAAAACGCATCCGAGCAGAGCACCGCC
Source organism: Candidatus Eisenbacteria bacterium (assembly GCA_005893275.1). Classification (NCBI taxonomy): domain Bacteria; phylum Candidatus Eiseniibacteriota; species Candidatus Eiseniibacteriota bacterium. Next base: position 32,824 of record VBOW01000019.1, read on the forward strand.
CCCCGGACGTCGTGCCCCGAGCGCTCCGCTTTGAAGAGCGCGAGCCGCACCGCGTCCACCCGCGACGATTGTCCCGCCCCGATTCCAAGCGTGCGTCCTTCCCGCGCGATCACGATCGCGTTCGAAACGACGTGCCGCGTAACGCGCCACGCGAATCTGAGGTCGCGCTCCTCGGCTTCCGTCGGCCGTTTCGCGGTGACCGCCATCCAGCTCTGGAGCTGTGGGGGTCCCGGCGCGGTCTCCGCGAGCAGTCCGCCGAGGACGCTGCGGGTCGCGAGCGCGTCGGCCGCGCCGCGGAGAAGATCAGGCACCTCGAGCACCATCAGATTCTTGCGCAGCTTCTCCAGACGCTCCCCCGGAACGGAAATCGTGGGGGCCAGCACGACCTCCAGAAAGAGGTTCCCGATCGCGTCGAGCGCCGCGGCGTCGAGCGGGCGGTTCAGCCCGAGGATGCCGCCGAACGCCGAGAGCGAATCGGAGGCGAGCGCGAGCCCGAGCGCCTCGGCGATCGTGGGGGCGACGGCCGCGCCCGCGGGATTCCGGTGCTTCACCACGACCGCCGCCGGCTCTTCGAACTCATGGAGGAGCAGGAGCGCGGACTCCACATCGAGAACATTATTGTAGGAGAGCGTTTTTCCTCGCAGCTGGGTCAGCGCCTCGATTCGCCCTCCCTCTTCCGGCGCATAGATCGCGCCCTCCTGCCCCGGGTTCTCCCCGTAGCGGAGCTTCTGCAGCAGGCGGTACCGTCGCTCGATCCGCTCCGGAACGCTTCGGGGACCGGCCGCGAGCGCGGTGACGCCTCCCGAGGATGGCGCGGCCCCGGAACCGCCCGCCGAGGCGGAGGCGAGGTAGCGGGCGATCGCCGCGTCGTACGCGGAGGTCCGCTCGAACGCGCGCCGCGCGAAGGCACGGGCCAGGGTCGCCGGAATCGCGCCCCGGCCGCGGTCCAAAGCCTGGAGCACGTCCGCGTACTGGTCCGGGCCCACGACCACGAGCACATGAGCATGGTTCTTGGCCGCGGCCCGGATCAAGGCGGGCCCTCCGATGTCGATCTGCTCGAGGGCCTCCGCATCGGGAACCCCGGCGCGCCCCACGGTTGCTTCGAAGGGATAGAGATTCACCACGACCATTTCGATCGAAACGATGCCGTGTCGATGGCGCTCGTCCTCGTCGGCCGCGAGGCCCCGCCGATAGAGAATCCCGCCGTGGACGGCGGGATGGAGGGTTTTCACGCGTCCGCCGAACAGCTCCGGGTATCCCGTAATCTCGGAGACGTCGCGCACGGAGACGCCCGCGTCCTTGAGCGCGGCCGCGGTGCCACCCGTCGAGACGATCTTGACGCCGTGGCGCGCGAGCCCGTTCGCGAATTCCACCAGGCCGGTCTTGTCCGAGACGGATAGGAGCGCGCGCCCGATCCGGATTTCATTCACCGGTCGCGCGGGCTCCCTACGATCGTGGCGAGCGCTTCCTCGTATCGCCGGCTCGTCTTCTCGATGACTTCTTCCGGAAGGCGCGGCGGCGGCGGATTCCGATCCCAGCGGATCGAGTCGAGATAGTCGCGGATCCCTTGCTTGTCGAAGCTGTCCTGAGCCACTCCTTCGCGGTACCCGGCGGCCGGCCAATACCGCGAGGAATCCGGGGAGAGCGCTTCGTCGATCCAGAGGGCTTCCCCTTCGCGCTCTCCGAACTCGAATTTGGTGTCGGCCAGGATGAACCCGCGCTGGAGCGCGTATGCGGAGGCGGCGCGGTAGATCGCGAGGCTCGTCTCCCGGAGCTTCTCGGCCACCGAAGCGCCGACGATTGAGGCCATCCGTTCGAACGTGATGTTCTCATCGTGCCCCTCGCTCGCCTTGGTGGCGGGAGTGAAGATCGGCTCGGGCAGCTTGGAGGAGAGCTTGAGCCCCGGCGGGAGCTTGACGCCGCAGACTTCGCCGGTCGCCTGGTACTCCTTCCATCCCGAGCCGGCGAGATAGCCGCGCACGACGCATTCGACATCGTATCGCTTCGCCCGCCGGACCAGCATCGACCGTCCCTCGAGGAGCGCTCCGTGCTTCGAGAAGGGCTCCGGGAAGGAAGCCACGTCGGTCGTGAGGTAATGGCTCGGGGCCAGGTCGCGGAGCTTCTCGAACCAGAAGCGGGAAATCTGCGTGAGAACACGCCCCTTGCCAGGAATCCCCTCGCCCAGGACGACGTCGTAGGCCGAGACCCGGTCGGTGGCCACGATAAGAAGCGTCTCCCCCAGGTCGTAGATGTCGCGGACCTTCCCGGAGTAGTCGGGCTTCCGTCCCGGGATCGCTATCTGCTGGAGCGCGCGCTCCACCGCTTTCATGTCATTTCCTCCGCTCGGCGCCGGCCGGCACACGCGGCGCCGGGCGCTCGGGATCGATCGTGACCCGGCGGCCCTCGCGGCGGACCGCCCCGCGCTGGATCAATCGGATGGCCTCGACGTACAGGCGATGCTCGAGGGGAAGCAGCCGATCCGAGAGGCTCTTCTCCGTGTCGCCGGGCAGCACGTCCAAGGGCACCTGAAGCAGAATCGGCCCGGTGTCGATGCCCGAGTCCACGAAATGGACGGTCGCCCCGGTCACCCGAACGCCGGCCTCGATGGCTTGCCGCTGGGCGTTGAGACCGCGGAACGCGGGAAGCAGCGCCGGGTGCACGTTCAGAACCGGCGCGGGGACACGATCGAGAAACTCCGCGCCGAGCAGGCGCAAGAAGCCACAAAGCGCGATCAACTCGGCTCGATCCTCGCGGACGGTCTGGAGGAGCATCCGCTCCGCTTCCGGATCCAGGCGGGCGCCCTTCGTCACCGGCGCGAGGACCAGGGTCGCCACGCCCAGGGCCCGGGCCTCTTCGAGCGCCGCGGCGTCGGGGCGGTCGCTCACGACGCGAACCACTTCTCCCGAGATCCGGCCGTCGCGCGTGGCCTCGATCAGGTTGACCGCGTGGGTCCCCCGTCCCGAAGCCAGAACAAGCAGCCGCAGCGACTTCACCCACCCACGTATACCATCGGGGGCGGGCCTTCTCAAGGGGATTGTCCCGAAGGGGTTACCGCGGGAGCGCGTCCCAACGCACCAGCTCGGGCGCGGGATGCGCCCGCGTCGACACCCAGGCGCCTTGCGGAGCGAAGGTGAGGCGGATCGCACCCTCCCGATCGGTACGAAGGACCCGCGCCCCGCGAAGCAGGTAGCGGCCCACGGTGGAGCGGTCCGGGTGGCCGAAGCGGTTTCCTTCGCCGCAGGAGATGAGGGCGATTCGAGGGCGCGTGGCCGCGATCCAGGCCGAGTCGCTCGAGGTCCTGCTTCCATGGTGCGGCACCTTCATCACGTGACAGAGGATCCGTTGGCGAAGAAGCGCAGCCTCGGCTTCCCGCTCGACGTCCCCGGCGAGGCAAGTTACCGCGCCCCCCATGCTGAGAAAGGAGACCAGCGACCGGTTGTTTTCCTCAGCGTTCGCCGAGCGCGCGGCGGGGAGCCCGCGGTCCCCCCCGAGAATCCGAAGCCTCGATCCGTTTCCCAGGGCGAGGCTCGTATCGGCCCGGATGGGGACGGGCGCCGCCCGGGAGCGCGCGAGCCCGGACCGGATCGCCCCCCGCCACGCGCCGGCGGGGTCGCGTCCATTCTCGAAGAGCAGGCGTAGATATCCGCGCCCCGCGAGCCACGCGAGCCCGCCGTAGTGGTCGCGATGCGCGTGCGTGAGAAGAGCGACGTCGACGCGCGTGATTCCTTCTGCCCGGAGCGCCGGCTCCACCGCGAAGCGCCCCTCGTCGCGCGACCCGGTCGAAGGACCGGCGTCGACCAGGATCGAAGCGCCGGCCGCATGCGCCACCACCGCGTCGCCCTGGCCGACATCGAGCATGAGCAGCCATGAGGAGCGCTCCCCGATCCGGGGATAGGGCGCGAAGGGAGCGGCCCACGCAAGAACGAGGGCGGCCAGGGCGCACCATCGCGCCGTTCTTCGATCGCGGGGCCGCCGCCCGATTCGCGCGTGCTCCCACGCGGCCGCGGCCACGAGGAGCGCTCCGAGGGTCGCCGCGATCGCCGCGGCCGGAGGAAGGGCGCGCGTCGGGAGGGGCGGGATCACCGCGGCGACGCGCGCCGTGAGCCAGAGCATGAGGAGGCCGGAGACCTCGACCGCCCCTGCCGCGGCCCGCCCGAGACCCGGGAACAAGAACGCGCCTCCGAGGTGCACGAGGAGCGCGGCCATGAAAGCGCCGCAGAGCGGAATCACCGCCACATTGAGAGCCAGCCCCGCGACCGGCACCGCCCCGAATTGCAGCGCCTGGATCCCGAGCGTCCCCGCTTCGGCGAAGGCGCTCTGCTGCGCGAGCGAGAGAAGCCCTCGCGCCGCGCCCCGCAGGCGCGCGAAACGTCCGCGGGCGCCGGGAGCCTCCGGAATGGGAAGACGCAACCCGCCGGAGGCCGCGAGCCCCAGGACGGCGGCGAAGGAGAGCTGGAAGCCCGGATCCGCGAGCGCTCCCGGATCGCCGAGATGAAGCAGGAGCCCCGCCAGTCCCCACGCCGCGAAGGGCCGGACCGCCGAGCCGCGCACCCGCCCGGCCCTCATCGCGGTCCAGAGGATCGCGGAGCGGACCGCGGATGCGGGCGCACCGACGAGGAGCACATAGCCCCAGAGCGAGACGAGCTCGATCCAAAGCGCGGGCCCGGGAGGGAGCCTCAGCGCGACCGCGACCATGGCCACGATGCCGGCGAGGACGCAGACGTGCAGCCCCGAGATGGAGAGGATATGGATCGTTCCTCCGTCGCGGAAGGCATCGCGGATCGAGGGAGCGATTCCCGAGCGATCTCCGAGCGCCATCCCTCGCGCGAGCGCCGCGACCGGGGGGCAGAGATCGCGCGAGAAGAGCCTCGCCAGCCGGTGGCGCAGGAGCCCGCCCCAGGGAATGCCCGGATCGGGCGGCCCCGCGAGCACGCTCACGGTCGCGGGGTCGACGTCCACCACGCCCGCAATGCGGAGCCGCTCGAGCCACCGCCCCGGCGAGGTGCATCCCGGATTGCGCGCGTCCTCCGGCGGACGATACCTTCCCTCGAGGCGCACCCAGAGGCCCGGCGTCGCCCACCCGGGGGGGAGCCCGTCCTCGCTCCACCGGAGGAGAAGAGCGGACCGGCACGGCGAGGATGCGCGCCCGACCCGCGCACGGGTCGCCTCGAGCACGAGGGCCGGCTGCGCGGCGTCGGCCGCGACGGAGTCGAGCACACGCCCCTCGACCTCGATCGGAATGGCGCGGGGATGGACCGGAAGCGGGGCGGAGGCGAGGTCGGCCTCGGCGGCGAGCGCTCCGCCGGCGGTCAGGAGCGCCGCGATCCCGGCCGCGGCCTCGAGGCGCCGGAGCCACACCTCCGCGGGGACCCGCGCGCGGTATCGGCTCCCGGCACAACCGGCGCCGATCGAGAGCGCGGCGAGACCGAGCGCCCCCGCGCGCAGCGGGTCTTCGAGGGCGGCGGGAATCGGAGCGCCCGCGGTGAACGCGTGCCCGAGCAGGAGACAGAGCCAAAGCGAAACCGGCGCGGGAACGCTGAGGAACGGCAGAATCGGCCGCATGCAGGCACCGTCCCCGGGGAGGGTGAAGCGCGCGCGGCAGGAGGCTAGGCCGCGTCAGTCTTTGACGGGGACGGAATAGATCTCGGAGTAGATCTCTCGGCCCGTGGCGCCCACGGCCTTGAAGTAGAGCTTCACTTGGCGCGCCGAGTTGCGGAGCACTTCGGGGGGGAGCAGCGCCGCGTAGGATTTCGAGGCTTCATCGATCCGGGTCATCCGGCGCGGCTGAAAGGTCCCGCCCGGAGGCGCCGCGTAGAGCCATAGCACCATGGATTGATACGACTCCCCTTCCGGGAGCGCGATCGTGAGCGGAAGCGGATTCGCGCGCGAAACGGAGGACGGGGCCGAGAACCGGAGCGGCTCTTCGGAATGAGTGCCGAACTCCGCGCTCAGGAACTGCTCGCCTCCCGGCTTCACGTCGAGCACGGAGATCTGCGGCGGAAATCCCCTGCGAACGACGCGGAAGCTGTGCGTTCCGGGTTTGAGATCGACGGAGAGAGGTGTGACCCCTCGCATCTCGCCGTCCGCCCAAACCGGATCGCCGCGCCCGGCCTCGAATCCCGCGTCGGTCAAGAGCGCGCTCCGGATGGTCACGCGTCCCTTCGGAGGGATGGCGCCGGCGCTGCCGGTGAGCTCGACGTGGGTGCCCTGCAGAACTTCGACCTCCTGCGCGCTCGTGTTGAGCCCCGGGCCGCCGAAGCGAACCAAGTGCCGGCCCACGACAAGGCTTTCCAGCACCACCGGAGTCGACCCTACGTACGCCCCGTCCACGTACACGTCGAGGACCCGGGCTGGATCCGACGAGCGAAACCCAACCGAGCCCAGAAGGCGCGGGCGAAGCGTCGCCCGGCCGCCGGGTATCACGACCACGGAATCGAGACGCGTGCCGTACACGCCCCAATCCATCTCGACACGATGCCTCCCGGGCGCGACCGAGACGTCGGTGGCAGGCGTGCGCGGCTCAATCGGCACACCGTCGACCTTGACCGCGGCCCCCGGGGGATCGGAGAAGAGATCCAAATTCCCACCGGTGCCCAGCGGCGTCGCCGCCTGCTGAACCTTCGCGGGCGGTGTGCCGAGAATCCCGGGCAGAATCGCGCGAAGGAGAAGTGCGAGAGCGACGATGGCGAGCGCTCCCCCTCCCCAGAGCGCGATCCATTCATACCACGGCCGCTGCTCGCCGAGCGCTCCGTAGGACGGCCAGCTCGGAAGTCCCACCGGGCGGCTCGAAATCGGCGCCGCCTCTTCCTCCGAGGGTTCCGCTCCCGCAACGGCCTCGCCTTCCGAGTCGCCGGCGCGGCGCGCTCCGTTCGCTTCCACTCCGCTTTCGGGAGGTGCGCCGGTCTCCTGAGCCGCGCCGGTCTCCTGAGCCGCGTTCACCACGTCCGCGGCAAGCGCTCGTCCCGCCTCCGCGCGAACCGCGGCGGCGTAGCTTTCCGGCACGGATCTCTCCAGCGCTCCGATTCTCTCGGCGGGCTCGATCGGTTCAAGCTCGAGCGGCGCAATTTCTTCCGGCGCTTCAGCGCCGCCCGGCGGCACCGCGGCCGCGGCGCCGGGAGGCTCCGGCGGCCGCGCCACAATCGTCGCCGAGACCGCGGCCCCTGAAGCGGGCTCGATCACCGGGCGCACACCCGGGCCTCCGCCCGAGCGAACCGCGATCGCGACCCTCCCGTTCTCCGAGCTTCCCGCGCTCGCGGTCCGGAGCAGGGAGACGAGGTCGCGGGCGGAAGCGAGATCCCGGGCAAGCAGGCTCAGCTCGCCCTCGCGAAGCGAGTGCGTCGAGAGGATGTAGCAATCCCCTTCCTGCGTAACCAGCGGAATCATTTCGAGCTTCACCTGCGCTTCGGATCCGAGCGATCCGGCGGGAGGTGCCGTTCCACGTTCCGAGACGTTGCGGCCGAGACGCGAGAGCACCCCCGAGCGGAACCGATAGCAGGGACAATCCCCGGCGATCAGAGCCATTCCTTCCCCGTCGGTGATCAGGACCAGCAGCACCGAGATCCACGTGCGCTCGCGATCCGGACGGGACATCAGCTCCGCATGAACGGCGCGCAGCGTCGAGATCGCGCGGCGCAGCGGAGGCTCATCGGAATCTCCCTGCGGCGCGAGGGCGAGCGAGAGCTTCTCTTTCACCCAGATCGTCGGGTCGATCACGTCGGAGAAGCTCATCGCGCCGCGCGCCACAAAGGCGAAACCCCGTTCGGGATCCAGGTGCGCGAGCGCTCCCTCCCGGTCGGGGCTCCTCACGAGGCCTTGGATGAGGACCTGCGTCGAGACCGCGGTTTTCATTGCTTCTGCACAATATGGTCGCCGCCGAATGGTGTCAACTCGACGTTCTACCCGTTGATGGCATATCGCTTGCATAGTTAACGGGGCGACGACCGCCAGGGATGGGCAAGACCCCTCGCCAGGGGTCCGGGATACCAAGAATCAATCACTTGGCGCTTGCAATTTGCAAGTACGGAACGTAGCCTGCGCGGACTGCACCGCAGGGTCTTGCGCAATATCACCCGATGTCCATGGTCCGGCGGACCGCTCCACGACGAGGCCTCAAGTCCGCAGGGCAATATTCACTCAACCCACGGAGGCCCCGTTGACGATCCGATGCAACTCCATCGCGCGAATTTCCGCTGCCGCGATACTGCTCGTCGCTCCCTGGCGGGCGGAAGCGGCCGCGTTCGGACCCGACATGCCGGCGTGGATGAGTCCGGCCGCCGAGCGGGCCGCGGAGAAGACGATCGTGCCCCCGCCCGAGCCGACCCCGAACGCCGACGCCCAGGACCCGTTGGATCCGATCCGCGCGAGCGTCTCCAAAGCCGAGGATCAGGTCCAGTCGGGCCGTCCTTCCGACGCCCTCTCCACGATTGAGTCCGCGCTCAAGGCGCTGGACCAGGTGCCGCAGTCCCATCCGGGAGCCGCCGCGTTGCGGGAGGAGCTCGGGGAGCTCAAGGATCGCTGCGACAAGCTGAACGACTCGCAGGCCGCGCTCGAGACCGACGACGGGCCCGACGGGGAGGGAACGGCCCCGCAGAAGCTCCGGCCGGTCAAGGCCGAAAAGAACGAACGCGTGGACAAGTGGATCGACTTTTACACGGGGCGCGGGCGGGATCAGTTCCAGCTCTGGCTCGTGCGTTCGGGCAGCTATATGGATCTCCTCACCCGGAATCTGCGGGCGGAGGGCGTCCCCGAGGAGCTGGCGAATCTCGTCTTCGTCGAAAGCGGATTCAACATGCACGCGCGCTCGATGGCGCGCGCGGTGGGACCCTGGCAGTTCATCCGCGGCACGGCGAAGATCTTTGGTCTCAAGATGACGCCGTACGTCGACCAGCGACGCGATCCCGAGCTCGCGACGCGCGCCGCGGCACGGTATCTCCGCCGGCTCTACGGGATGTTCGACGGGAGCTGGCCCTTGGCGCTCGCCGCGTACAACAGCGGCGAGGGAACCGTGCAGCGGGCGATCCGCCGGCAGGGAACCGATGATTACTGGTCCCTCCGTCTGCCGCGAGAGACCCGGGAGTACGTGCCCCAGTTCCTCGCGGCGATGGAGATCGCCTCCGATCCGGACCGGTACGGGTTCGAGCTTCCTCCCAACTCGCCGTTCCGGTTTGATGAAGTCCTGATCCGCGGTCCGGTCGACCTGAAGCTCGTGTCCAACCTGACCGAGATCCCGATCGACGATCTGGAGGCGCTCAATCCGATGTTCGTGCGCCACCGCTCCCCCGCCGGCAAGGACGGCACGCCGATCCGTGTGCCGCACGGCAAGGGAGACGATGTGCAGACCGTGCTCCAGACCAGCTACAAGCCGAAGCCCCTGACGAGGGCGGAGCTTCGTGAGGCCGCCCGCGCTCAGAGACACGAGCTCAGGCACTATCCCCGCCGCCACCGCGGCCGCCACAGCACGCACCTCGTGCGGCGCGGCGAGACGCTATCCGAGATCGGCAGACGCTACGGAAAAGCCCCCGCGACGCTGGCGCGCCTGAACCGCCTTTCCGACGCGAGCCAGGTGCGGGCGGGGCAAAGACTGAGGCTTCAGTAGCCCCGCGTCCGGCCCGCCCCGGACGCATGGCCGTTCGATTCAGTGCGCGACGTTGAGCTCCCGCTCCATCACGTCGCCGCTCGCGACCGTCGCGCGCGTGAAATCCTCCTCGATCAAGTTTGCCGAGATCCGACAGTTCCGGCCGATCGTCGTTCCTTCGGGGATCCGGGTCTCTTTTCCCACGATGGTGATCCCCGAGCTCAAGTGCTCGGGACACGAGCGATTCGGCGTCCGATCCTCTCCGAACCCAATCCGCGCCCTGGGGCCAACGTGAACCCGCTTGTCCAAGATGACCTGATTCAGCTCGGCGTCCGGCCCGATCCACGACTCCCCCATCACGATGGAATCGGACACCAAGGCGCCCTCCTCGACCACGGCTCCCGGGAAGAGCACGGAGCGCTCCACGGTTCCGTTCACGATCGTGCCGTGGGTCACGATGGATGCGCGAACCCTCGCGCGCGTGCCGATCCTCGCGGGAGGGAACTCGGTGCTCGGCGTGAAGATCGGCCATCGAGGGTCTTCGAGCGGGAACGGCGGATCCGGACTCAGGAGCTGCAGGTTCGCGCGGTAGTAGGAATCGAGCGTTCCGATGTCCTGCCAGTACCCCCCGTGGCGGAAGCCCAAGACCCTTCCGTGCGCCACCATCGCGGGCAAGATGCTCTTCCCGAAATCGTGCGCGGTCTCCCGTTCGGCGTCGGCGCGGAGGACGTCGTAGAGGGATGCCGTGCGAAACACGTAGACCCCCATCGATATCTGCCCCGAGGGCGGAACGGCGGGCTTCTCGAGGAAGCCCCGGATCCAGCCCGCGTCGTCCGTTTCCACCACGCCGAACCCGCGCGCCTCCTCGAGTGATACTTCGGCGATCGCCACCGTGGCGTCCGCTTCGCGAGCCAGATGCGCTTCGATCATCGCCCGGTAGTCCATCCGGTACACGTGATCGCCGGATAACACGAGGATGTGCTCCGCCTCGCGCTCCTCGACGCGGATCCAATTCTGGTAGACCGCGTCCGCGGTTCCACGGTACCAGTCTGTCTCCGCCCACCCGCGGAAGGGCTGCAGAAGCTCCACGCCGCCTCGTTTCCGGTCGAGGTCCCACGGCCGGCCGATGCCAATGTGGTCTCTGAGGCTCAGCGGGCGGTACTGGGTGAGAATCCCGACGTCGAAGATCCCCGAATTGACGCAGTTGGAAAGGGAGAAATCGATCATTCGATACTTTCCGCCGAACGGAACCGCCGGCTTCGCCCGCTTTTCCGAGAGGAGGCAGAGCCGGCTGCCCAGGCCGCCCGCGAGGATCATCGCGTAGGAGACGAAGCTCAAGGCACGCTCCGAGGCTGGACGCGGGTCGGCTGAGCGCGCCCCAGGCCGCCCGGCCGGATGACCGAACCCGACGGAACCTCGCGGGAGGGGAAATCGGCCGCCGAAACTCCGATTTCGATCAGCGTATTGGTCCCGATCCGCGCGCCCTCGGGGATCCGGGATCCCTTCCCGATCACGCAGAGACCCGAGGCGAGATCGCGTGGAAACTCGCGGTTCGGCGTCCTCTCCCCGTAGCCCAGCGTGGCATCAGGCTCGATCACGACGCGCTTGTCCACGATCGCGCGCTTGAGGCGCGCGCCGGGTGCGATCCGAGTGTCGTGCATCACGATCGACTCCTCGACGAGGGCCCCGGCCCCCACGTGGACTCCAGGAAAGAGGACCGACCTCGAAACCTCCCCTTCCACCCGCGAGCCGTGCGAGATCAGGCTCTGGGTCACGACCGCATCCCGTCCCAGCACCGCCGGGGAGCGATCCTCGCTCGGCGTGTAGATCAGCCAGTCGGGATCGTAGAGATTGAGCGGCGGCACCGGCCGGACCAGGTCCATGTTCGATTCATAATAGGAATCCACCGTGCCGATGTCGCGCCAGTAGCCCCGCTGCGGATAGGCGAAGACCCGTGCCCCCGCGGCAATCATCGGCTGGATCACGTCGTGGACCAGATCGGGACCCTCCTCGCCGCGATTCAGGCGCGCCATGAGCTCCCGCGCGCGGAAAACGTAGAGCGCCGCCGACACCACGCGTCCCCCCGGGCGCTTCGGCTTCTCCTCGAGCGCCGACACGCGCCCGCTCCGGTCCGCGTGGACGTAGCCATAGCGCTCCGGCTCCTCGGTCGGCGCGTGGGCCGTCACGAGCGTCAAGGCGGCGTCCCGTTCCTCGTGGAACCGGATCAGCTCGGCGTAGTCCATCTTGTACACGAGATCGCCCGAGAGGACCAGAATGTGGCGCGCCTGGGCGTCTTCGATCACGTTTCGGTTCTGCACCAGGGCGTCCGCCGTTCCGCGGTACCAGTTGGTCTCGCGTTGGCGAACGTAGGGTTGGAGCAGGCGCACGCCGCCGTCCCGCCGGTCGAGGTCCCACGCCCGGCCGATGCCGATGTGGCCCTGCAGCGAAAGGGGGGCGTATTGGGTCAGGATCCCGATCCGGGAGAGGCCGGAGTGGACGCAGTTCGAGAGCGTGAAGTCGATGACGCGATACTTGCCGCCGTACGGGAGCGCCGACGCGGTGCGGATACGGCCCAGCGCGTGCAGGGCGTCGCTCTTTCCCCCCGCGAGCACGAGAACCAAGATGGGGGGAACCGCGGTCACGCCGCTTCCCCCGACAAACGCCGGCTCGACCTAGAAGCGGTAGGAGCCGGAGACGCGATGGCTCGCGTCGAGATCGCGGTGATCGAGGTAGGCGTAATCCATGCCGAATTTTCGGTACCGAAGCCCGGCACCGGCCGTGAAGTTTTGCGCCTCGAAGCCGGCTCGGAGCGCCAACCGCCGCTCGAACCAGTATTCCAGCCCGGGATGGAACTCGAAGGTGACGCCGCCCAGGTGCGCCTGGCTGGAAAGCCTCTCATCGGAGAATCCCACCTGCACGTCCAGCGCGGCGGTGAGGAGATGCCGCCGATCCTGGAATCCACGCGACTTGGCCGCTCCGAGGCGTAGCGACGGGGCGATGAACTCGCCCGTCCCGGTATTCCAGAGGATCCGCGTCGTGGTCGCATCACGGAGCGTCGCCCCCACCGAAAAACCGTTGCGCCCGACATAAAGCAATCCGAGGTCGATTCCGAAGCCGTTCGAGCGGAGACTGTCCCCGAGCCACTGGCGGATGTACTTGAAGTTTCCCCCGAGGGAGAGTCCGGATCGGACATCGCGAGCATAGCTGAAAATAAGCGCGACGTCGTTATCGCTGTCGAACACGAACCGGCTCTCGTCCACGACGAGGAGATCCTCGGGATAGTCGAATTTGCCGTTTCCGTTTTGGTCGATGATCTGGAGCCCGCGCGTGTCGGGAATGTCGTCGACGCCGAGCCGCACGAGCGAGATGGAAATGGCCTGTTTCGGCTTCCCCGGGGAACCCACCGGCATCACGTACGACAGGAAATCATATTGAACGATCGAGCCGAATTGCTCGGCGTGCATCGCGGTCACCTGGCGCTCCCCGAGGGTCGCGAGGCCTGCCGGGTTCCAATACGAGGCGGTGCCGTCGTCGGCGAGGCCGACGAAGGCGCTCCCCATCCCGAGGGCGCGCGCGCCGACCCCGATTCGAAGGAATTCGCCTGCGTAACGCGTGGCCCAGGCGACCCCTGGAGCCGAGGCCGCCGAGCAGACCGCGACCATCGCGATGGCGAAGAAACATCTCGGAATCATGGGTAGCCGCATCACGCGTCGCCGGCCGTCGGGGGGTTGGAAGGGATCAGGACGACCGGTTCTACCCCAGCTGCGAGGGCGGGTTCCTCGCCCCTTCCGTCGGCCGTCACCGGGCGGCGGACCGCCGCTTGCTCGTTCCCGCATCCTCGGATCCGCGGGGCGCCGTAACCCGCCTCATGGATCGCCACACGACGTACTGCTCCACCAGGACCCTATCCTCCTCGGAGATGTCGGTGAAACAGCAGGCCAGCTCGAACTTGCGCTTCTGGCGGGGCCGCTCGATCTCCGCGGCGCGCACAATCACGCCCTGGCACTGCACGATGCGCTCGCGCCTGAGCCTTCGACCAAACGGCGGGAGCAGCAAAGTCAACGCCACCTTCGTCAGCGGCGCCAACGCGACCTTGCTCTGAAACTGGAGGCCCTCGGCGGACAGGTTGATGCTCTCGGTTGTGAGCACCGAGGCTTCGCCGCTCAAACCCGCGATCTGCATCGCGAGCTTTGCCACGACCCTCGGCGCCCCGCGGCGCTCCCTCGTCTTGGACATGACCCTTCCTCCCACGCGGCCCGGGGCCGCCCGATTCAGCGGCGCCTGCCTTTGCGGCCTGCGCCAACCTTACGCCGCAAACGTTCCGGACGTTTCGCCCGTCGCTCCGCGCGCGTCCGGAGCCCGAGCTCGATCTCCCGCCGCTCGAGATCCGCGCGGGCGATCACGACGTCCACCGAGTCCCCCAACCCAAAGCGGTGCCGGGTCCGCTTGGAGCGAAACGAGAAGCCGTGCTCGGCAAGGGACAACGACGGATCACCGATCGCCCGTTTCGGCAAGAACCCTTCAATGTTCCACCCTTCGAGGAAAACGAAAAGCCCTCCCGGGGTGAGCCCCACGATTGTCCCTCGGGCTTCTTCCCCCAACCGCTGCAAGGCGTACCGAACGGCCTTCAGCTTTAGGACCCCGCGCTCGGCATCGTCCGCCGTCATTTCGGTCGCGGAAATGTGCGACGCCACCCCGGCGCTCATCGCTTTCGAAGCGAAGGTCCATGGATCGCCGCCGGGACGCTTGTGCCCGTCGAGAAGATAGCGCTTCACGATTCGATGATTGGCGAGATCGGCGTAACGGCGGATTGGAGACGTGAAGTGCGCGTAACCTCGCATCCCCAATCCGAAGTGGCCGACGTCCACGAGATCGTAGCGCGCCTTCTCGAGGGCCCGAAGCAAATAAAGGTTCACGATCCGGTCGCGCGTCGTCTTCCCTGACGTCGCCCACCTGCGGAGCTGTTTCGCCTCCGTCACGAGGGGCGCGGGTCCCGAACGGCCCAGGTACCGGGCCGCCTCGAAAAACGCACGTAGTTTATCATACCGCGGGCGCTCGTGAACCCTATAGAAAAAGGGCAGCTCGTGCGCGAGAGCACGGCTTCCGACGATGCGATTCGCCAGCAGCATGAATTCCTCGACCAGCTCGTGCGTGGGGAGCCGCCTCACCTCTTCGAATGCGATCGCCTCGCCGCGCGAATCCAGCCGCGCGCGCACTTCGGGAAGATCGAGGTCGAGCCCCCCTTCCTCCATGCGGCGGCGCTTGAGCCCTCGGGCGAGGCGATCGAGCAGGCTGAGCGCGGCGGGGATCCCTCCGCCCCCTTCCCCGAGGAGCCGCGCGGCCTCGGGATAGGAGAGGGAGGCCGCGCTCCGGATGACGCCGGTCACAACGCGGCTCTTTCCGACCCGTCCTTCCTCGTCGATCTCCACGACGACGCTCACGGTGAGGCGGTCCTTGCCTTCGACCAGACTGCAGAGGCCGCCGGAGAGCGCCTCGGGGAGCATCGGATAGGTTGTATCGGCGAGGTAGGCACTGTTGCCGCGCGCCTGGGCCTCGGTGTCGAGCGCGCCGCCGCTCCCGACGTAGTGGCTCACGTCCGCGATGTGGACGCCGATTTCGTGCACTCCTCCCGACGAGGCATGCACGGAGAGGGCATCGTCGTGATCCTTGGCGTCCTCGGGATCGATCGTGAGCACGAGGTCGCGCCGGAAATCGGCCCTTCCCTGGGATGCGTGCGCCACGGACGATTCCGCGAATCCCGCCGCCTCCTCGAGGGCCTCCGGGGCGAACTCGGTCGCGATTCCTTCCTCGAGGGCGACCACGAAGCTGTCTTCCCGCGGATCGTCGATCCCCAACGTGGCGACGATCGACCCCTGGAGCGGCTCGGGCGGGGTGCGCTTGAGCCGGACCACCACACGCCCGCCCCGCGAGACCGAGGCTCTGCCATGAAGCGCGAGGAGAACCTCCCTCGGGTACTCGGGCCGCTCCGGCAGAAGAAGCGTCATGCGGCCGCGGGGCTCGATGCGCCCGACGATCCCCGACTGGCCCCGCTCGAGCACTTCCACGATCTCGTGGGCGTCCCCTTCGCGCCTCGTCTCCAGAAAGCTCGCGACCACGAGGTCCCCGTGCAGGGCCGCGCCCATGGCAAAGGGCGGGATGAAAAGATCGTCCTCCCCTTCCCCCACCCGCACGAATCCGTACCCGAAACGGGTTCTCTCCAGGCGGCCAACGCGCGGGCGGGTCGTCATCGGGGATGAGGAGGGCGCTTAACGAAGTTTCGCCGGCGCTCGTGCGGCGGGGAGGAACGCGCGGCCCGGTCATCGCATGAAGGGACGAGCCGGGCCGCGTGGAACGTCGAGCCCGAGGGAGTGCGCACCGGGGCTTCTGGGGTCAGCGGTTTTTCTTCTTGTGACGATCGCGGCGAAGGCGCTTCTTACGCTTGTGGGTCGCAATCTTCTTGCGTTTGCGCTTCTTTCCGCTTCCCATCGGTCTCCTATCGGGTATCGGCCCGCGCTCAGCCGCGCACCGCACCTTTGAGTTCGTTGGATGCCTTGAAGACGGGCACGAGCTTGGCGGGAACCATGACCTCCGCTCCGCTGCGGGGGTTTCGCGCCTTGCGCGCTTTGCGCTCGCGCACCTTGAACGTGCCGAAACCTCGAATCTCGATATGCTTTCCTTCGCTCAACGCCCGCGAAATCGCGTTCAACAGCTGGTCCACGATCGTTGCCGTCTCGCTCTTGGAGATCCGAGTCTTACCCGAGATCTCGTCTACCAGATCTGCCTTCGTCAAGGGCTCCTCCTGCTTCCGGGCGGCCTCAAGCCGCCAAACCGTTCAGGGGCGCACTCTAGCACCGCGTGGGACACCCCGTCAATTAACGCAGCCGATACTCGAGGCGCGGACCCGATTGGCTGAGCGCCGGGATGAAGTGTAACTTTTCCTCGAAGAAGTCCATCAGCGACACGCGGCGTCTCTCCTTCCGCACCACGACCGGGCGGCCCTCGATGCGGGCCATGCTCGCGGCGAGTTGGATCGCGTCGTTCAAATCCCCCAACCGATCCACGAACCCGTAGTCCAGAGCCTGGTCCCCCGAGAAGATCCTTCCGTCCGCGTAGGGAAGGATGTCGCGTCGGTCCAGGCTTCGCCCCTCGGAGATCGCGTCCACGAATTGCTCGTACACGTTCGAAAGGACGCCCTGGAGCAGCTCGCGCTCCTCGAAGCTCATCGGACGGGACATCGATCCGATGTCCTTGAACTTGCCGGTCTTCACGACCTCGAAGCGCAGCCCTACCTTTCGGAAGAGCTCCTCGGTGTTGGGGAAGCTCATGATCACGCCGATGCTCCCGGTCAGGGTTCCCGGGTTCGATACGATCGAGTCGGCCGCGCAGGCGACATAGTAGGCTCCGGAGGCCGCCACCCCGCCCATGGACGCCACGACCGGCTTGTCATCCTCCCGGACCTTCCGGACCGCCTCGTAGATCTCTTGCGAAGCCGCGACCCCGCCCCCGGGGCTATCCAGCCTCAGAACGACCGCGCGCACGCTCGAGTCGCGCCGCATGCGCTCCAGCTGGTCGACGACGCTCTCGGAGGATTCGATATCTCCGATGATCTCGACCAGGCCCACGCGCCTGCTCAGCGGCCCGAGGGAGAATCCCTCTTTTTGGAAGGTGAGATTGACGATCAGGAAGGCGAGGCTCACGGTCGCAACCGTGCCGACGAAGAGGACGGCACAGCCCACGAGCCAGCGTTTCACGGCCATTCGGCGTTCTCCGGATACCCCGCGCGTCGGGCGATGCCTGGTACGCTAACAAAGCCCCCGAAGGAATTCAATCGACGCGACTTGAGGGCAAGCAAAACGGGGCGCCCGGTGCTCCGGACGCCCCGTGCCGGCCTCGCGGCCGAAAGAACTGCTCCCCGCTGGTGTCGCGCACCTAGTGCCAGTGAAACTGCGTCGTCTCGTCGAGGGGATCAGCTCAGGACCAGGCGATTCTCGCGAGCACCGCAGGGAACATGTGGCGCAGTGCGTATGTGTCCTGGTTCTAGAGCAATCCCCGTACCCGGGAGGGTCTACGCGGTGGCCAGAGGCAGGCATTCGGGCTCGGAAATTCGCGTGGCTGTAATTAGTTAAAACAAAGAGGCTTATGATATCGCCCTAATGTCGTGTCGAGGGGCTTGAACCCCTCGCTTCAGGCGAGGAGGCCCGGCCGCACCCTCCGACCGTCCCGCGGGCGCGACACGTGGGTAGGATGGCTCAGATTCAGGGGGCAATTGCCCCAGCGGACTCCGATACGAGGAGCGATTTTCCCGTCATCTCGCCCGGCGCCGGGATTCCCATGAGGGAAAGCAAGCTCGGCGCCACGTCGGCCAGGATCCCACTCCGGAGGGAGTAGCCGCCCGGCCCCACGAGCAGGATGGGAACGGGGTGCATCGTGTGCGCCGTGTGCGGGCCGCCTGTATCGTAGTCGATCATCTGGTCGGCGTTCCCGTGATCGGCGGTCACGAGCACCGTCCCCGACCGGCGGCGCACAGCTTCGATGAGACGTCCCAGGCAGGTGTCCACCGTCTCCACGGCTTTGACGGCTGCTTCGATCACGCCGGTGTGGCCGACCATGTCGGCGTTCGCGTAGTTCAGGACGAAAAACCCGTAGGTCGAATCGGAAAGCCGCCGGACCGCCTCGTCGGTCACTTCGAAGGCGCTCATCTCGGGCTTCAGGTCGTACGTGGCCACCTGGGGGGATGGGATAAGGACGCGATCCTCCCCTTCGAAGGGCACCTCCTCGCTTCCGTTGAAGAAGTAGGTCACGTGGGCGTACTTTTCGGTCTCCGCGATTCGAAGCTGACGGATCCCCTCCCGGCTGATCACCTCGCCGAGCGTGTTGCGCAGCGGCTCATCCGTGAACAGCACCGGATACGGGAAGGTCTCGTCGTAGGAGGTCATGCAGACGTAATCGAGGTCGAGCGGGCGGGGCCGTGGAAAGGCGTCGAAGGAAGGGTCGGCGAGGGCACGGGTCAGCTGCCGCATCCGGTCGGGGCGGAAGTTATACGCGATCACCGTGTCCCCCCGGGCGATGCTCCCGTCGTCGCCCGGCCGTTCGATCACGGTTGGCATGACAAATTCATCGCTCTCCCCGCGCGCGTACGCCTGATCGAGCGCCGATCGGGCGCTCTCGGCTTTCAGCCCCTCCCCCAGAACCATCGCGCGGTAGGCCAGCTCCGTCCGGGGCCACCGCTTGTCGCGGTCCATGGCGTAGTATCGACCGCCAACGGTCGCGATCCTTCCGCGGCCGATCTCTCGAAAAACCGACTCGGTCGATTCGAGATCCGCCCTGGCCGACCGCGGCGGGACGTCCCTGCCGTCCAGGATCGCGTGGACGCGCAGACGCGAGATTCCCGACCCCGCGGCGATCCGGAGCAATGCGTGCAGGTGGCGGATGTGGCTGTGCACGCCGCCGGGAGAATGAAGCCCGACCAAATGGAGCGCGGCGTCTCGCCTCTTCGTCCGCTCGAGGGTCTTCCGGAGAACCCCGTTTCGAGCGAGCGACCCGTCCCCGATCGCGGCATCGATGCGGGTCAGGTCCTGGTACACGATCCGGCCGGCCCCGAGATTCAGGTGCCCCACCTCGGAATTTCCCATCTGACCGGAGGGGAGACCCACCGACTCCCCCCAGGTGACGAGCGTCGCATGAGGACAGGTCCGCGTCAGCCTGTCCATGGTCGGCGTGCGCGCCATCTTCACCGCGTTTCCCTCGGCGCGGGGGTTCAACGCCCACCCGTCGAGAATGATCAGCCCCGCGAGCGGGATCGAGGAAGAGGACATGCCCGGAGGGTATCACAGCCCCAAGACGCGATCGGTCGGAGAAACGCTCCGTCCGCGGGCGCGGCCAGGATTCCGACTCGCCTACTTCTTGGTGACGTTCGCGGCCTGAGGACCCTTGGGGCCTTGCGTCACCTCGAAGGAGACCTCGTCCCCTTCCTTCAGGCTTCGAAAGCCGTCGCCGACAATGGCGCTGTAGTGAACGAAGACGTCGGGACCGCCCTGGCGTTCGATGAACCCGAACCCTTTCGCTTCGTTGAACCACTTCACACGGCCTGTTTCAGGCATGGCGGGTCAATCCTCCTTTCGCCGAGACAAAACCTGTGCCGCTACCGTGCAGACGATCGAAACCGCGCAGGCGAACCACACCGGCGCGATCCAAGGTTTGGGCACGAGAAACACGACATCCAAATCCCCCGCATGCGCCGGGAACCCCGTCCAGACCTTGAGAAACACGTAATAGAAGAGATCCCAGAGCCCGAAGACCCACAGGCCGCGCGCGATCCCCACGCGAAGGGACGGGCGGCCGAGAAATGAGACCGCGCCGATCATGATGAGCGTTGCGATCTCGCGCCATTGCTCGAGCCTCAGCCCCGGCTCCGGGATGACGTGAAACGGGGGCCCCCACCCCTCGGGGTAATAGAGCCTCTTCAGCGTCACGACGCACGCCGCTTCGACGAACGCCATCGCCAGGGCGTAGATTGTGAGCGCGATCCACCCCACGCGCCTCCTGGGCGGGACCGTCGTCACAAGCCTCGCGCCCGCGGGCCCGTGAAGACGGCGGGCTCCTCTTCAAGGCCGAGCATCGAGAACGGAGCCTCGACAAGGCACACCCCGAACCGCGCCGCGACCGCCTCGGCGAGCCGGTCGGCGAGGTCCTGTGCAAGCCGGTCCGCGAGCCCGGCGGCGTGCGACGGGAAGCCGAGCAGCTCTCCGATCGAGCGCGCGCCGGACGCGAGCGATGCCTCGGCCTGCGCTCCGTCCGACCGGAAGGAGACGATCTCGCGGTGGCGCGCGGACAGCGGAACCGAGGCATGGCAGAGCGCCCCGGTGCGCGAGAACCGCGAAGCGAGCCCCGCGACCTTGTACCCCGCGGCCCCGACCTCTCCCGACTCGATGCGGGCGAAGCACGGGGCCTCGCCGGGTCTCGCGGGCGCGGGGCGTGGCGTCGCCGCGTCGACCCGCGCCGCGTTCACGCCGCATCCGCGAAGCGCTTCGGCCAGCGCCTCGGCCGCCTCGTTCGCGAATCCACGAGGCGTCAAACGCCAGGGTCCCGGGAGGGTCGCCGCAAGCGCGAAGGTGACCTCCTCCCAATGGAGAACCGCGTTCCCCCCCGTCGGGCGCCGCGCCACGGCGATCCCTTCCCGCGAGAGCGCGCGCTCATCCCACCCCGCGGGAAAGGGCTCGCTGCGTCCCAGGCTCAAGGTCGGGCGATCCCACCCGTAGGTTCGAAACACGAGCCGCGCGGGCCCCAGCGACACCCAGTCGAGGAGCGCCGCGTCGGCGGCCATCTGCCAGGATCCGGACGCGAGGCGATGTGGGAGTCGGTAGGCGGCGTGCGGCGCATCCAAGGCGAGTGACTCCCGCTAGAGGTGGAGAACCCCCAGCCAGTCGTGGAGGAGAAACATGACGCGGCCGATCAGGAGGGAGATTCGCGCCATCACGGTGTACCCGTACGAGGCGCCGAAGCTCACCATCAGGAAATAGACCCCCAGCCGCGCCGTTCCTCCCAGCGCTCCTTTGTGCTCCTTCGAGAAGAAGAAAAAGATGAGCGTGCAGAGGAGCCCGACCACGAGAAGCCAATTCCCGATCGTGGTCCCCGCATGACCCGGCACCCAGAGCGGAAGAATGGTTCCGTGGACCTGCTCCACGAAGTCCCCCTGTCCGAACCCCGTGATGCGGAGCGCGGGGTAGACGCCCAGGATGAGCGCGATGGACCACCGAGAGAGCCAGCCTCCCTTCGGGAAGAAGCGCGAGAAGAGCAGGATTCCGAGCACCAGCGGAATCAGGAGCAGATAGTGCCGGTTTCTCCCAAAGTCGTGGAACAGAGGGTCGAGCAGATTCGGCTTGACGACGGAGTAGTAATTCAGCACGACGTAGTATCCGGCCGAGATGCCCACGAACAGGTGCTCGCAGAGCTTGTACGCCGGGTTGTCCTTGTAGAGGAAGCTGAAGATCCCGAGCGTGAGGAGCGCCGCGATCCAGACTCCGATGTCGTGGCTTAGGTGCATGGCCGCCCCTACCTCTTCTCCGCCGATCGCTGCGGCAGGACGGCGAGATTGCCGAGAAGGATCATGAAGGCGATGAACACGTGGGCGAGGGATTGGGCGTCCATCCCGTGGGTCGCGAGCCCCGGATGGCTCACGAGGACCTCGTACTCCGCCGCACCCGCCATCCCCCCCAGGAGCCCCTGGAGCTGTCCCGCCTGCAAGTAGGGGTAATACTCGGGCGCGCTCACCGCGGTGACCCCGGCCACCATCGGCACGTGGTACCGCGATACGATCTGCTGCACCCATTCCTTGGTCCCGGGGAAACCCGCGCTGATGCTCACGAGGAGCGCGATCTGGCTGAAGTTCTCGATGCCCTTCATGACCGGGATCCGGCTCACCGGAATGCCCCGGCGGTCGGCCGGAAACGTGCGCGGGATACTGCTCCCCATTTGCGACATGACGACTTCGTTTCCCGACTTGAACCCGAGGTTCACGTAATCGTAGCTCTCGCGCTTGTGATACTCCTCGCCCGCGATGTGCAGGACGCGATCGGCGAGGGGCGGACCCCCGGGATAGAGCTCGACGGCGATGATCTTGATGTTCCGCGCCATGAGATGCCGGGCGGCGGCCAGGTGCATCGGATAGTTTTCGGCGATCGTGCCGGGATCGTAGTCTCCGGCGAGGAGCACCGTCGCGCCCGCCGGCAGCCGCTCGATCGCGTCGAAGAAGCCGCGGGAGGGAGGGCTCGGCTTGACCGGCGCGATGTGGAACCCGGTCAGGAGCGGCACCACGACGAGTAGACCGATCGCCAGGAAGATCCAGCGCCGGTCCAGACGGCGGAGATCCGCGAGCGACGGGCTCACGTGCCCTCCCCTTCCGAGCCGTACGTCCGCTCGATCCCGAGGATGATCCGAAAGCCGGTGGCCATCACGCCCAGCGCGGCCCCCATGAGGATTCCGCGCTTGGCGGCGTTCTGCGGAACGTTCATGAGCCATTCCGCCGCCTGAGGCAGGATCGGATGGATCGCGTTGCCGATCGGGACCCGCCCGAGCATCAGGATGAACGCGGCCACCGCGAGCAGGAGCGCCTCGAACGTGCGGACGCGGAACGCCCGGAACGCGGCCGACGCGATGAAGAACGCGAGGAGCGAAAACATGGTTGCGGACATGGCGGAGTAGAAGGTGTTGTAGATCCAGGAGAAGCGCGTCCCGTCGTTCAGGTATTTCGTTCCTTCCGAGAAACCCACCGCCATCGTGATCAGGACCCCGGCCACGAGCGCGACCTTGTAGGGCCAGTCCCTCGAGCGCGCGCCGATCTGCTTCAAGTTGATCCGCATCACATTGGCCATGCCGAGAACGTAGGTGAAGGCCACGACGATGATCACCCACTGCTGGATGTCGTCGTAGGTCGTTCGGATCGCGGGGTGCGGGACGAAGAAGCCGATGAGCACGAAGATTCCGGCCGCCATGGAGATGAGACGAGGGATTTCGCGCTTCATGGCTCCGCCCTCATTGGGTGGCGAAGAACTCCGCCAGCCAGGAATGGCCCATGGCCAGGAGCACGGATCCGACCACGATCGTGATGACGAGGAGGATCTTCACCGTGTCCGAGGCCTTGAGGCTTCCGAGAAGCTTCGCGTCCTTCGAGAGGTACGCGCTCGCCGCGTAGTACTCTTCACCGATGAGGGTGTAATCGCACGCGACGACAAAGAAGGGGAGCTGGTGAACGTTCGCGGTGCCGGCGATCTGGATCGCCCCGATCTCGTGCCCTGTTTCGGCCAGGAGGAGGGATTCGGCAAAGAAGGCGCCCAGGAACAGGTTCGCCGCCGGCCGCTCGCGAAGCATGATCCCGTTCACCGCGGCGACGTACGCGAACTGCTCGGTGGTGATGTACCGCACCTGGTCCGACCGGTAGGCGTCGATCTTGCCCACGTCGGAGTAGGCGCCCTTCACCACCTCGTCCGCCACGGTGTACACGGCGGGAGAGGGGGTCGGCACCAGGAACGGCGTCTCGTACTTGGCGGCCATGCGTGCGACATTTCCGAGGATGATCATGCTCGCGATCGTCTGGATGTCGTCGATGTCCTGGACTCCGGGCACGTAGAGAACGCCCTTCCCCATCTCGGTCGACCGCCCGATCGCCTCCTCGATCGCGTTGAGTCCTGCGATGGTTCGGAACGTCCACTTCTTCCCGCGCTCGGCCTGCGAGATGTAGTAGAGCACCAGCCCGAAAAAGAGGACGATCACGGCCGCCACGTTTGTTTTCGCCGTATCGAACCAGCTCGGACGCGCCGTCGCGGGCGGCGACTCGTCGGAACGGAAGCCCGTCTCAGCCAGCGCCGCGAGCCTGTACCGGTAGGGGACGCCGTTCCGGGCCGTCTCGTCCGTAAAGGCAGCCTGGTCCCCGCCGATCGTGTCGATCGGGGCGAAGGGCTTCCCCGGCTCGGAGCGAAGCACGACCCACTGGGCCGGCGGGTTGGGAGGCGGGCGCCAGCTCAGCGCGATCCTCGCGCCGCCGTCGTTGGGAATATCCGCCGCCTGGAGGGGAAACGCCGTCAGAGCGGATGGGAAAAGAACGAGGGATAGAGCGAGAATCGAGGCTGCGGCGTTCGTCGCGCGGCCCAACGGGAATCGCGCGGGCGGCGTCAGCGGCATCCAGTCTCCGCCGCGCGGGAGCGGCATGCCGGGAATCGGGCCGAGGCGAACACGCCGATGCGGATCCTCATGGGTTGGACCGGCGATTGGGCTGACCCGAACGGTAGGCGGAAGGCCCATCGATGTCAAGCCGCAAGCGGCTCACGACTCGATCATTTCGACGTTCGCGCGCGGAAGGAGCACCCGCGACCCGTTGCCGAAATCGACCTCGAGGACGCGCACCTTTGCCTCGGTCTCCAGCGGCATCAGCTCGGGCGGGAGCGCCGTGACCCGGCCGATCCTCCCGAAATAGGGTTGGCGGATGACCCGGACGGTGTCCCCCGGCTTGAGCCCTTCCTCCACCGAGCTGTCGCCTCCGTCGCGGGGCGACCCCTCATCGAGACGCGGTGCCACGATCTCCGGCCGGAGTACGCCCGCGCGGATCTGCGTCGCGCCGCTCACGGACACGCGCCGGCCCTCGCACGAGCGAAGAAGGTCGAACGTCCGGGCGGCCATCGGGATCGAGCCGAACCCCTCCGTGACGATGAGCGTGATCCCGATCTCCTCCGAGCCCGTAATGGCGACCCCCAGGTCGTACCCCAGGAGCTCTCTCAAGTCGTGATCGTCGAATCCGCCGATGACCACCGCCTTGACCCCGTGCGCGATCGCCTTGCGAAGGACGGCCGTGGTGACGTACGCGCCCCCCACGAGGATCTTTCCGCGGCACGGCTCCCCGATCGCCTTTTCGTCGAGCGGCTCGCCCGGATTCGGGGCGCACACGCGAAGCTCCCCGCACGCTTCGCCTCCCACGCCGAAGATGCCTTGGATGAAGGTGCCCTGCGTCTCCACCGTGACGCCCGAATTGGGATGGATCTCGGCGATCGTCCCGTCGACGTAGGCGTCCACTTCGACGGGGATCGGCTCCTCGCGCAGGAGGACCTGCCCGGTGACCTTCGAGACACTTTCGATCGTGCCCCGGACCGGAGCGTGGACCTTGGAGCGGAAGAGCCCGAAGAAGGAACGGCTCTCGGCGAAGACTTCTCCCTTGTCGATCTTCGAGCCGGGGGGTTTGGTGAGGCATTCCTCGACGTCCTCCGGCAGCACGCCCAGGAGGTTCGCCACGTTCACCGTCTGCACGTTCCCGGGCAGCTCGGTCCGCGCGACGATGGTTTCCGCGGCGACCCGCTGGCCCAGGGAGACGAGCACCTCGCCGGGAAGCGGGAGCTTTCGCTCGCGCGCGAGCTTGGTGAACGACGAGACCTTGAGCCCCGGCGTGTAGGAGTGCGCCACGGCTCAGGCCCTCGCCGCCAGCGGCGCCAGCTCCCCCACCGAGACCTTCGAGGCGTCTCGGGGCGGGTAGATCCCGAGCGCCTCGTTCCACTGGTTCAGCTTCGCGATTCGCGCCGGGCGCGCCTCGGGAAGGCGAAACGGCTGGCGGCCGCGGCAATCGAAGACGAGCCCCACCACGCCCCCCTTGAGCGAGACCACGCGCTCTCTCCCTTTGCCTTCCCCGACGTCGAGCCCCTTCTCCGGGCGGAGCGACGCCTTGGCGGTCTCCCCCAGGCCGAGCGGAACGAGACGCAAGGACCCGTACGGAATCGAGAACTCCTCGGTCTTCCCGCCCGGGAGCGTGAGGGTCACGCGGAGCGCGGTCGTCGCCTCCTTTCCGGGCCCGACCGGCGCGACGCTGCTCCCCAGGCGGATCAAACAGTCCTTCTCGAACACCTCCTTGGCGGCCCGCGGGTGCACGGTCGACAGCACGCCGAGCTGAGGCATCATGAATATCGAATCGACCGCGAGCTCCGTGATGTGCTCCGGAAGGAAGGCGTCGAGCATCATGAGCGCGGCCTGAGCGCGGCGCGGCGCGTGCGATAGGACCCCGCCGCTTCCGACGAGGAGATCCAGGTGATCGAGGCGGACCAACGTCTCGCCGCTCGCCGTCTGCTCGAATGTGTCGGAGATCGTGCGCTCCTGCTGCACGCCTTTCAGCCCCACCGCGAGCGATTTGTGCTGCTCGAAGGCGAGCCGGAGGGCCTCCCGCGCGATCGCCTGCTCGATGATGAGCTCCTCGAGCGACTGGGGAATCGTGGTCGGGCGGATCATCTTGTTCTTGATCCGGTTTCTCAGATCGCGCTCCTCGATCTCGAAGGGGACCCATCGCAAGATGTTCGGGAGCCCCGCTTCCGCGAGCACGTTGGAGACGCTGTAGCTCATTCCGAGATTCGCGCTCACCGTTCGGTTGAAGACCCCCTGGAACACCGAGAAGACGTCGGTCGTGGCGCCCCCGATATCGACGCCGATGACCTGGATCCCCTCTTCCCGCGCGATGGTCTCGATGATGAGCCCAACCGCACCCGGCGTCGGCATGATCGGGACCGGGGTCCAGGTCATGAGCTTCCGGTAGCCGGGGGCGTGCGCCATGACATGCTCCATGAAGAGATCGTGGATCTTGTCTCGGGCCGGGCCCAGGTTCTCGCGCTCGAGCACCGGCCGGAGGTTTTCGGTGATCACGAGGGCGACCTTCTTTCCCAGCCGCTCGCGTACGATGTCGACCGCGTTCTTGTTCCCGGCGTAGATCACCGGAAGCTCGTAGCCGGCGCCGAGCCGCGCCTTGGGATCGGCGGCGGCGAGAAGCTCGGCCATCTCGGCTACGTGGGACGTGGTGCCTCCGTCCACCCCCCCCGAGAGGAGGATCATGTCGGGCCTCAGATGGCGGATCCGCTTGATCTTCTGGTGCGGGAGCCGTCCGTCGTTGCTCGCGATCACGTCCATCACGATGGCCCCCGCGCCCAGCGCCGCGCGCTGGGCGCTCTCGCCGGTCATGCTCTTCACGACGCCGGAAACCATCAT
The DNA here is from genome assembly GCA_005893275.1 of Candidatus Eisenbacteria bacterium. Classification (NCBI taxonomy): domain Bacteria; phylum Candidatus Eiseniibacteriota; species Candidatus Eiseniibacteriota bacterium. The sequence goes on from VBOW01000019.1 coordinate 59,903, forward strand.
CTGGAGCCCGCCTCCGGCGCTCGACGTGGAGAGGTACAGGTCCACCCCCTCGCCACCGCGCTGGGGCGTGAGGATCCGCTCCCCGTCCAGGATCTTCCGCCCGGCAAGCTCCTCCACTTCCATGATCGCGTTCAGCACGCCTCGTGTGACGTCCTCGAACGGCGCTTCGACCGTGGTCGGCGCTTCCCCTCGGACGATGAGCCGGTACTCCGGCCCGCGCTTCTCGATCAGGATCGCTTTCGTGGTGGTGCTGCCGCAATCGGTCGCGAGAATGGAGTTCAAGGTTTCGGGGTCGATCGAAGTCACGGACGTTCCTTTCCCCGCTTGCGCGCACGGCGCTCCGCACGGTCGCGCTCGCGCTGCTCCGCTTCGCGCGCCCGGGCCTCGTCGTCGCGCGCCTCGATCCTGACGAGCAGCGCCTCGAGGTTTTCGCGCCGCTCCATCAGGAGCGCGAAGCGCTCGTAATCCTGAACGTTGAAAAAGGCCCGCACCATCGGTTCGAAAAAGTGAAGCGCCTGGCTCCCAAGGAACGAGAGCGGTTTCACGCTCTCGAGAAAGAAGATGGCCGGAACCGTCATGCGGTGGCGGACGATCAGGACCGCGAGGCGGTCCAGGAGCGCCTCATCTTCCGGCGCTCGGGGCGGACGCTTTTCGCCGTCCTTGGCCCCGGCGCCCGGACCCGGGCTCACCCCCGTCTTCGACGGAGGTTTTGAGCTTCGATTCCACAAACGCCACGACCCGATCTCGATTTCCTCCGAAGGGAAGCCGCACGCCGCGGTACGCCTCGAGCCAGCTTCGCTTCTCGAAGGGGCTCAGAAAGACCCCGTTCCGGTCGAGGGTCGCGCGCCGCATTTCGGCCCACGGCCTCGTCCTCACGACCCCGAGCGTCCTCACCTCGATCGCGTCGGGCGTGAGCCGGTACTCGGTTTTCGCAATGAAGGAGCCGACCGATCCAAGCACAAAGAGCGGGGCCGCCACCCCCAGGACCCGGTCGCCGGTCCCGTGCGCGATCACAACCCCGAGCACGACAAGCGAGGCCAGCAGCACGGCCGCCGCCCAAGGTTTCTCCCGCGCCGGCCAGACGGACCATTCGAGCGAACCCGCCGCGCCAGGGGGGACGCTCCGCTCAGGCTCCGCCACCCTCGGCCTCGAGGTCCCGCCACGTCAGCGTCAGCTTCCGCGCCGCGCGCGCCTCGTCCAAACGCTTGACCGGCGTCTTCGTCGGCGCGCGCTTCACCAGCTCCGGATCCTCTTTCGTCTCGCGGTCGATTGCGAGGAGCACGTCCGCGAAGGCGTCCAGGCTCGCCTTGGTCTCCGTTTCGGTCGGCTCGATCATCAACGCCTCGTCGACGATCAGCGGGAAATAGGTCGTGGGAGCGTGCATTCCGAAATCCAGGATCCGCTTCGCCAGATCCAGGGCCCGCACGCCCCGCGCTTTCTGGCGCGTGGCCGAGAGAACGAACTCGTGCATGCAGAAGCCCTCGTGCGACGGGTCGTACGCTTCCTTGAGCCGGGCCTTGAGGTAGTTCGCGTTCACGATGGCCTCGCGGCTCACCTCCGCGAGACCCTCCGCGCCCAGGCTCTTCACATAGCAAAGCGCCCGCACGACCATCCCGAAATTGCCGTAATAGGAGTGGACCCGGCCGATCGAGCGCGGCCGGTCGTAGTTCCACCGGTACCGGTCTCCCACCCGTTCCAGAACGGGGGCGGGAAGGTAGGGCGCGAGATCCTCACGCACGCAGAGCACTCCGCCTCCCGGCCCGCCGCCGCCGTGCGGCGTGGAAAAGGTCTTGTGGAGGTTGATGTGCGCGAAGTCGAATCCCATCGAGCCCGGATTCGCGAGCCCGACCATCGCGTTCAGATTCGCGCCGTCCAGGTAGAGCAGGCCGCCGGCGGCGTGCACGATCCGCGCGATCTCACCCACGTTGCGCTCGAAGATCCCGAGCGTGTTCGGGTTCGTGAGCATGAGCGCCGCCGTTTTTCCGGAGACCCCACGTTTCAACGCCTCGATATCCACGCAGCCGTCGGGACCCGAGGGAACCGTCACGGCCCGGTACCCGACCTGGTTCACCGTGGAAGGATTCGTGCCATGCGCCGAATCGGGCACGATCACCTCCTCGCGGGGATCACCGCGTTCCGCATGATAGGCACGGGTCATGAGGATCGCGGTCAGCTCGCACTGAGCGCCGGCCGCCGGCTGCGTGGTGACCGCGGGCATCCCCATGATGACCTTCAACCGCTCGTGAAGCTCCCATACAACCGCCAACGCGCCTTGGGAGAGCTCCTCGGATTGGAGGGGATGGATCGCTTGAAGTCCCGGCATTTGAGCTACTTCGTCGTTCAGCTTCGGGTTGTACTTCATGGTGCAGGACCCTAGCGGATAGATGGCCTTGTCGATGTGATGGTTCAGCACCGAGAGGTTGACGAAGTGGCGCACGGCGGCCGGCTCCGAAATCTCCGGAAGCGCGGGGGGCTCGCCCCGCAGCCGCTCACGCGGCAGAAGCCGTTCGGCACCTTCGGCCGGGATGTCCAGCGGTCCGAGCCTGGGGCCGCGGTGCCCCTTCACCGAGAGCTCGCGCAGCGTCAGCTCCGGCACGCGGCCTCCTCCACCGGCTTCGGGGCCGGATGCCGCGCCCATTCCGCGAGCGCCTCGACGTAGCGATCCATCTCCTCGCGCGTTCGCTTCTCGGTGGCCGCCACCAGAAGGTCCCGGGACCGCGCGCGATCGAATCGGGAAAGAGGAACCCCCGCCAGAATGCGCCGCTTCTCGGCCGCGTGGAGGAAATCGGTCGCGGGTCCGGGCAAGCGCAGCACGAATTCGCGGAAGTAGGGTGCGTCCCCGTTGGCCAGCGAAACTCCGGGCACCTGGGCCGCGCGCCGCGCGAGGTAGTGTGCCTTCTCCAAGGATTGCGTCGCGACGTCGCGCATGCCCTGCGCGCCGAGGAGCGCCAGGTGGATGGTGTTGGCGAGCGCCATCAGACCTTGGTTCGTGCAGATGTTCGAGGTAGCGCGCTCGCGGCGGATGTGTTGCTCGCGGGTCTGAAGCGTGAGCACGAACCCGCGGCGCCCGTCCTGGTCGACGGTGGCGCCGGCGAGCCGGCCCGGCAGCCGCCGCACGTCCGCCTTTCGGATCGAAAAGAAACCGACGAGCGGGCCTCCGTACCCCATGGGAACGCCGAGCGGCTGGCCCTCTCCGACGACGATGTCGGCCCCGTCGCGTCCCGGAGGCTGGAGCAGCGCCAGCGCGACCGGGTCCGCGACCGCGATCGAATACGCCCCGGCCGCGTGGGCGGCCTGGGTGAGCGCGGCTCCGTCCTCGACGATCCCTTCGAAGTTCGGCTGCGCCCAGAGCACCGCCGCGACTTCCGGCGAGAGCATGCGCTCGAGCGCCGCCCCCGGGGTGACTCCCTGCTCCAGGGGAAGATCGCGCACGTCGAACGAGCCCGCCGACGCGTACGTTCGAAGCACCTCGCGGAAATGGGGATGAGCTCCTTGGGAGACGAGCACGACGCGCCGGCCGGTCGCGCCGGTCGCCAGGTGAGCCGCCTCCGCGCACGCGGTCGCGCCGTCGTACATGGAGGCATTGGCGACCTCCATTCCGGTCAGCTCACAGATCATCGACTGGTACTCGAAGATGGTTTGGAGCGTTCCCTGGGAAACCTCCGGCTGGTACGGCGTGTAGGCTGTCGCGAACTCCGATCGAGACGTGAGGGAACGGACCGCGGCCGGGATGAAGTGGTCGTAGATCCCGGCGCCGAGGAAGCAGGCGTAATGATTCGCGTCCGCGTTCGCCTCGGCCCATTGCGCGAACCGGCGCGTGATCTCGTACTCGGCGAGCGGCGGATCGAGCGGCAGCGGGCCCTGGACCCGGAACTCGGGCGGAATCGACGCCCACAACGCTTCGGCGCTCTCGGCGCCGATCGTACGCAGCATGTCGCGGCGCTCCGCCTCGCTTCGCCCGACGAAGCTCATGCGTGCGCTCCCAGCGCTTTCTCGTAGGCCTCCGCGCTCAGGAGCGAATCGACCTCGGCGGGGCTCGCGACCCGGATCCGGATCATCCAGCCCTTCTCGTACGGGGATTGATTGATCAGCGCGGGATTGTCTTTGAGGTCGGTGTTGATCGCGACCACCTCTCCCGAGACCGGCGCGAACAGGTCGCTCACGGTCTTGACGGCGTCGATCGTCCCGAAGCTCTTCATCTGGGTTACGCGCTCGCCGACGTTCGGCAGCTCCACGAACACGACGTCCCCGAGCTCCCCTTGGGCGAAATCGGTGATGCCCACCTCTGCTTCCTGGCCGCGCACACGCACCCACTCGTGCTCTTTGGTGTACCGCAGTTCCTTGGGAACCTTCATTCCGCTCTCCTGGGTTTGGGCGCGCGCACGCTGCCCATCGTGTACATGGGCCTCCCTGTCACGGTTGCCGGCGTTTCCTGCCCGCGCGTGCGCACCTCGACCTTGTATCCCCGGGCCGCGTGCTCCTGGTCCGTGTACGCCATCGCCACCGGCTTTCCGATGCTGATCCCCATGGACCCGCTGGTGACCGTCCCCACGGCGCGACCCTGGGCCAGGACTTCAAACCCGTGGCGCGGGATCCGCTCCCCGTCGAGCACGAGCCCAACCAGCTTGCGGCGGACGCCGTGGCGCCTTGCCGCGACGAGCGGCTCTTTGCCGATAAAATCCTCCTTATCCAAACGAACGGTCCAGGCGAGCCCCGCCTCGAGCGGGTTGGTCGTCTCGTCGATATCGTTTCCATAGAGGCAGTAGCCCATCTCCAGGCGCAGGGTGTCGCGCGCGCCGAGACCGACCGGGCGGATCAACGCCGGCGCGCCGGCCTCGAAGATGCGGTCCCACGTCTCGAGGGCGCGCGAGGACCGGACGTAGACCTCGAACCCGTCTTCGCCGGTGTACCCCGTACGGGAGACGAGGCACCAGTCCTTCCCCGCCCCTTCCTCGAAGAACGTGTAGAACTCGAGGCCCCGCACGCGGTCGCCGTACAGGCGCGCCAGGACGTCTTCCGCCCCCGGCCCCTGCACCGCGAGCTGGGCCGTGTCCTCGTTCTCGTCCTCGACGGTCACGTCGGAGGGAGCGCGGGCGCGAATCCAGGCGAGATCCTTTTCGAAATTGGCCGCGTTCACAACGAGAAACCGGTCTCTCCCCGAGGCGTACACCAGGAGATCGTCGACGATGCCGCCCGATTCGAGGCACATCGGGGTGTAGACCGCCTTCCCGTCCGGGATCGAGGCGACCTCGTTCGTGACCAGGCGGTTCGCGTACGCTTTGGCGCCAGGTCCGCGGAGCCGGATCTCCCCCATGTGCGAGACGTCAAATACGCCGACGCCTCCGCGGACGGCGCGGTGCTCCGCCACGATGCCCTCATATTGGACGGGCATCTCGTAACCGGCGAAGGGGACCATTTTGGCGCCGAGGGCCACGTGGCGGGAGTAAAACGGCGTCCGTTTGAGCGTCGATGTGGTGTCGAGCATCCTCAATTTGCGCCTGGGATTAGGGTGAATCGAGACCGATTACGCTATCACATCCCCGCCCGAATTCATACCACCGCCTCCCGCGCCCGGCCCTTGGAACCCCTCGCTTGAAAGAGCGCGCCCAGCGCTTCCCCCGTGTGCGACCCCGGGACCGAGGCCACGCGCTCCGGCGTGCCTTCCGCGACCACGCGGCCTCCTCCGTCTCCCCCCTCCGGCCCCAGATCCACGATCCAATCCGCCGATTGGATCACGTCCAGGTTGTGCTCGATCACGATCACCGTGTTTCCCTTGTCGACGAGGCGGTTCAGCACGTGAAGCAGGGCACGCACGTCCTCGAAGTGGAGCCCGGTGGTGGGCTCGTCGAGCAGATAGAGGGTCCGTCCCGTTTCCACCCGCGAAAGCTCGGTCGCGAGCTTGACGCGCTGTGCTTCCCCGCCCGAGAGGGTCGTCGCCGGCTGGCCCAGGTGGATGTAGCCGAGGCCGACACCGCTCAAGGTCTCGAGCTTCCTCCGCACGGGCGGTATCGCCGTCAAGAATTCGAGCGCGTCGTCCACCGTGAGCTCGAGCACGTCGGCGATCGATTTCCCCTTGAACGTCACCTCGAGGGTTTCCCGGTTGTAGCGCTTGCCGCGGCACACGTCGCAGGTCACGTAGACGTCCGGCAGGAAGTGCATCTCGATCCTGACCAGTCCTTCCCCCGCGCACGCTTCGCAACGCCCCCCCTTCACGTTGAAACTGAAGCGTCCCGGCTTGTACCCCCGGACCTTCGCCTCCGGAAGCTCAGCGAAGAGATCGCGGATGAAGCTGAAGACACCGGTGTAGGTCGCGGGGTTGCTTCGCGGCGTCCGCCCGATCGGGGACTGATCGATTGCGACGACTTTGTCGATGTGCCGCAATCCCTCGATCCGCTCGTGGGCGCCGGGGGCGTCTTTCGCCTGGTAAAAATGGCGGGCGAGAGCGCGGTAGAGAATGTCCTGGACGAGCGTGCTCTTGCCGGAGCCCGACACTCCGGTCACGCACACGAGCGTTCCGAGCGGGAATTTCACGCGAACGTTCTTGAGATTGTTCTCCCGCGCCCCGACCACGACGATGGACTCGCTCGTTCCGGGGCGCCGCGTCTCCGGGATCTCGACCTCGCGCTCCCCCGAGAGGTACTGGCCGGTGAGCGAGTCGGGCGCTTCCCGGATGTCCTCGATCGTGCCCTGCGCCACGAGGTAGCCGCCGCGCCGCCCGGCGCCCGGGCCCAAATCGACGATATGGTCGGCCGCCTCCATCGTTTCTCGGTCGTGCTCGACCACCAAGACCGAGTTCCCCAGATCGCGCAACGCGAGCAGCGTGCGCAGGAGCTTTCGGTTGTCGCGCGGATGAAGTCCGACGCTCGGTTCGTCGAGGATGTAGAGCACCCCCGTGAGGCGGGACCCGATCTGGGTTGCGAGCCGGATCCTCTGGGCCTCCCCTCCCGCCAGGGTGGCGGCGGCGCGGTCCAGCGTGAGATAGCCCACGCCGACGTTTTCCAAGAATTCGAGCCTCTGGCGAAGCTCCTTGACGATCGGCGCCGCGATGACCTTCTCGCGCGAACCCAGCGTGAGGCCGTCCAGGAATCCAAGGGAGCGCGCGACCGACATCCGCGTCCAGTCGGCGATCGACCGGTCCGCGACGCGCACGGCGAGCGACTCGGGCTTCAAGCGCGCGCCGCCGCAGGCGGGGCAGGGCTTCTTGCTCATGCTCTCCTCGATGTGCGCACGCACCTGGTCCGAAGAGGTCTCCCGGTAGCGGCGCATCAGCTCGGGAATCACGCCGCGGAACCGCCCCTTGTGAGACCACACCGTCCCGCTCCTCAATTTGAATTTGTACTGGAGCTTCTCGTCTCCGAGTCCGTAGAGGAGCGCCTTCTGGGCCGCCGCCGGAAGCTTGCCGAAGGGCGTGTCCATGGAGATCTTCATCCGCTTCGCGAAGGCCTGGATCGTACCCTTGATCCACGTGCCCTCGGCGTCCCCCCAAACCACGACCGCGCCTTCGCGCAGCGATTTCGTCCGGTCCGGAACCACGAGGTCGGGGTCGATCTCGAATGTCGTGCCGAGTCCGTCGCAGGTCTTGCACGCGCCGTAGGGACTGTTGAAGCTGAAGGAACGCGGCTCGGGAGGCTCGTAGGAACGCCCGCACGTGGGGCACGCCGCGGCGCTCGAGAGCACCGTTTCTTCTCCCTTCGAGGGGAGAACGAGGACCAGCCCGGATGCGAGCTTGGTCGCGGTCTCGATCGATTCGTGGATACGGCTCCTTCGCCCGGGTTCCGCCGTCAAGCGGTCGACCAGGATCTCAATCGTGTGCTTGCGTTTTTTGTCGAGCGGGATTTCCTCCTCCAGCTCATGCCACGCGCCGTCCACGCGGGCACGCACGAACCCGAGCTTTCGGTACTGCGCGAGCTCCTTTCGGTACTCTCCCTTCCGGCCGCGGACCACCGGAGCGAGCACCTGGACCCGGTCTCCGGCGTGCGTCGCGAGGATCTGATCCACCATTTCCTGCACGGTCTGCCCGCGAATGGGCCTGCCGCAGCTCAGACAGTGCTGCACCCCCGCCCGGGCGAAGAGGAGCCTAAGGTAGTCGTAGATCTCGGTCACGGTGGCCACGGTCGAACGTGGATTCTGTCCCGCGGTCCTCTGCTCGATCGAGATCGCCGGGGAGAGCCCCTCGATCTGGTCCACGTCGGGCTTCTCCATCTGGCCCAGGAACTGCCGCGCGTACGCCGAGAGGGATTCGACGTAGCGTCTCTGCCCTTCCGCGTAGAGCGTGTCGAAGGCGAGCGACGACTTCCCCGATCCCGAGACCCCGGTCAGGACCACGAGGGCGTTTCTGGGGATATCGAGGCTCAGATTCTTCAAGTTATGCTCCCGAGCCCCGCGGATGCGGATCAGGTCCATGCGGCATCCCCTCCTTCCGGCCGGCGGAGGATCCGCCGCATGAACGCGCGGCACCGGGAGGTCTCCGGCCGATCGATCAGGTCGCGGGCCAAGCCTGCCTCCACCAGAACGCCTTCGTCGAGGAAGACCGCCCGCTGCGCCACCTCGCGGGCAAAGCCGATCTCGTGCGTCACCACGAGCATCGTCATCCCCTCCCGGGCCAGGCTGCGCATCACGTCGAGCACCTCGAGAATCATCTCGGGATCGAGCGCCGAGGTCGGCTCGTCGAAGAGCATCACCTTGGGGCTCATGGCCAGCGAGCGGGCGATCGCGACCCGCTGCTTCTCCCCCCCGCTCAGCTCCGCCGGAAAGCGGGATTCCTTCCCTCCCAACCCCACGCGCTCGAGGAGCCGGAGCGCCGCCGCCCTCGCCTCGGAGACCGGCCTTCGCCGGACCACGACCTGGGGCAGGACCAGGTTGTCGAGAGCCGTCCGGTTCGGAAAGAGATGAAATCCCTGGAAGACCATGCCCACTTCCTCGCGAACCTTGTTCCAGTCGGTCGTCAGATGGTTCACGTGCATCCCGTCAATGATGATCTCACCCTCGTCAAGGGTCTCGAGTCCGTTCACGCAGCGCAAGAGAGTGCTCTTGCCCGATCCGCTTGGCCCCATAACCACCAGAGTTTCCCCGCGCTCCACCTCCAGGGTGACCCCGCGCACGCCGTAGTGGCCACCCGGAAACCGGCGCGAGACCCCGCGCATTTGGACCATCGGCTCCGGGCTCACGGCCGGGCGAGGCGGGCTTCCTGCCAGCGCGACAGGAGCGAGAGGACGAGGCAGAGAACAAAATAGATGGCGCCGATGGTGAGAAAAACCTCGAACGGGGAGAAGATTCTTGAATTGATCTGCCTCCCCACGAGCATCAGCTCCTCGTAGGATACGAGCGACGCGAGCGAACTGTCCTTCACGAGCGAGACGAATTGCCCGGTCAAAGGGGGCAGCGACCGCCGCGCGGCCTGGGGCGCCACCACGTAGCGCATGCTCTGGAGATAGCTCATGCCGAGGGAGCGTGCGGCCTCCATTTGTCCGCGGTCGATGGATTCGATCCCCGCCCGGACGATCTCGGCGACGTAGGCCCCTTCGAATACGGAGAGCCCCAGCACCGAAGCCCAGAAGGGGCTCACGGGGAGAAACGCGCCCGCTCCGAAATAGATGAGATAGAGGACCAGCATCAGCGGGATATTGCGCAGGAGCTCGACGTAGGCCGCCGCGAGAAACCGCAACGGCTTGAGCGGCTGAACGCGCAGGAGCCCCGCGACGACCCCCAGAACGCTCCCGAACAGGATCGAGACGGTGGAGATTTGGAGCGTGCGGACGGTGGCGGCGCCGATCAGCGGAACGTATTGGGGGAGCTGCTCCCAGTGCCAGGTATACACGGAGGGATCAGGAAGACGGCCGCTTCACCCGATCGAGCCAGGGCATCCGCACGAACCACGTCTGATAGAGGGAATCCCACGTGCCGCTCGCCTTGAGCTCGAAGATCGTCAGATTGAGCCAGTCGCGAAACTCCGTGTCCCCTTTCCGGACCGCCATCGCGAGATACTCTTTCGTGAAGGGCTCGAGGATCGCGAACGTCCGAACCGGCGATTCCTGCGCGCGGATCGCGACGTAGGGCTGGTCATAGACCATGACGTCGGCCCGCCCCGCGTCCACTTCGAGCGCGGCATCCGATTCCGTTTCCATGGTCTTGATCGTAGCCACCCGAAAGAACTTTCGCGCCGCGATCTCCCCCGTCGTCCCCAGCTTCGTCGCCACCACGACGCCCCGCCGGTCGAAATCGCGCACGGTGAGCCGCGGGGACGGCTTGTGCTTCGCGCGGTTCACGAGGAGCGCCTGCCCCGTTTCGAAATAGGGCTCGGTGAAGTCGCAACGGAGGGCCCGCTGGGGCGTTCGGGTCATGCCGGAGACGATCAGGTCGAACTTGCCGGCGTTGAGATTGGCGATGATCGGGTCCCAGTCGCTCTTCTGAAATTCCACACGCACGCCGTTTCCGAGCTGTCCGGCCACGTAGTGCACGACGTCGATGTCGAACCCGATCATGGTGCCGTTCGCATCGACCATCTCGAATGGCGCGTACCCGGGGTTCAAACCCACGCGGAGAACCTTGGTGGCGAGGATCCGGTCGAGCGTGGAAGCCCGCTCCCCACTCGAGGCGGGGCCGCCGCAGCCCGTGAGACCGAGGAGGAGAGCCAGAAGAGGGATCGCCGGGCGCATGGGACAGGCCAGGCTAAGCGCGGTTACGCTCCGTGTCAAGACAGGGGCTACTCGTACCGGAGCGAGTCGACGGGATCGAGCTGCGCCGCTTTCACGGCCGGGTAGATCCCGAAAAAAAGCCCGATCACGGTCGAAGAAAAGAAGCCGAGCAACATTCCCCACAACGGAACGGCGAAGCTGAAATGGGAGAGGACGTGGATCAAGAATCCCACCCCGATCCCGACGACGATCCCCAGAATCCCGCCCGTCCCCGTGAGGGTCATGGCCTCCACCAGGAACTGCCACAGGATGTCGCGCCGCCGGGCCCCGAGCGCCTTGCGGACCCCGATTTCGCGGGTCCGCTCGGTCACCGAGACGAGCATGATGTTCATGACCCCGATTCCTCCCACCATGAGGCCGATCGACGAGATGACCATCATGACGAGATAAAACGCTCCCGTGATCTTGTTGTAGATGTCCACCAGCGATTGGTCCGTGAAAATCGCGAAATTGTCCGCCTGGCGGTAGGAGAGCTTGCGCTGGCGGCGGAGCGTCTCGGTCATCTGGTCGATGGCGGTGTCGATCAGCTCCGGCGAGGCGGGTTTCGCGTTCAGGACCATGCGGAGGTCGGGTCCCAGCGTTTTGTCGAGGGTCGTGTAGGGGACCAGGACGATGTCGTCGAGGCTCATCCCGATGAATTTCCCGCGCTCCTCCACCTGGCCGACCACGGTGTAGGGATAGCCGCCGATGTAGATCGTCTTTCCGATCGGGTTCACGTGCGGGAAGAGCGCTTCAATGTGATCCTTGCCGAGGACGCAAACGGTGGCGCGGTGTTCCACTTCGGTCTCGGTGAAGAAGCGCCCATTCGCGACGGCCCACGTATTCGTGACGAGGAAGTCGGGCGTGGTCCCGACGACATTGGTCATCCGGCTCTCTGTCTCCCGGTAGCGAAGGCGTGCGTTGGTAAAATTGAGCGGCGCCACCGCCAGGACCGCGGGGCACGTTCGGCGGATCGCCTCGGCATCTTCCACCTTGAACCATTTTCGCCTTCTCAGGCTGTCGGGAAATCCGCCGACGAAGGCCCCCGGCCGAAACGGCCGGATGTAGAGCACGTCCGAGCCGATGGAGGCGATCTGGGCCTTCATGTTGCGGTTCAGCCCTTCGATCAAAGAGACGATCGCCATGATGCTCGTCACGCCGATGATGACGCCGAGCACCGTGAGGAACGACCGGAGCTTGTTGGTCCGGATCGCCTGGAGAGCGATCGAGATGCCTTCGCGGACGTCGACCGCCACCGGCTACTCCTGTCGCAGCGCCACGATCGGATCGAGCTTCGCGGCGCGGGTCGCGGGATAGACGCCGAAGAAGAGCCCGACCGAGGAGGCGACGATCAAGCTGATCGCGACCGACCAGGGCTGGATCGAGGCCGGAAGCGGCGTGACGAGACGGATCAGGAGCGCGATCGCAACCCCGACCAGGACCCCGATCAGACCGCCGAAGAAGGAGAGGACGACCGTCTCGCTCAGGAACTGCGAGAGGAGGTCTCCCTGGCGCGCGCCCAGAGCTTTCCGGATGCCGATCTCGCGGGTCCGCTCGGTCACTGCCACGAGCATGATGTTCATGATGACGATGCCGCCCACGAGGAGTGAAATGGCGACCAACCCGATCGTGCCCGCGAAGATGCCTTTCGTGAGACTCTCGTAGAGCGACATGTAGGTCTCGGAGGTGGTGATGGCGAAGTCGTCGGGCTTGCCGAGCGGGACATGGCGCCGCGCGCGCAAGATGACCCGCGCCTCGTCCTGCGCCCGCTCCAGATCGGCCCCCGGGCGCGCCCGCACGAGAATCAGGACCGATTCGCGGGGGCCGAAGATCTTCTGGAACTGGCCGAACGGAATGAGGACGAAATTGTCCTGGCTCTGCCCGAGCACGTTTCCGCGCGCCGCGACCGTGCCGGCGACGCGCAGCTCGTACCCGGCGACCCGAACCGCCTGACCGATCGGATCCACGACCGGGAAAAGCTGCTGCGCCAGCTCGGAGCCGAGGAGGCACACGGGACGCCGCTTCGCGATTTCCTCTTCTTCGAGCGGCCTGCCCTGATCGATGTCGTAGGTGCCCACCGCCTCGTACCCTTCCGTCGTGCCCAGGATCCGCACGTTCTGAAGCTCGATGCGCCCGGCGCGGACCCGCTTCGTCGTTTCCAGCTGGGCCACCACTTCGCTCGCGAGGCGGGATTGTCCCTTCAGGGCCTCCGCGTCCAGGAGACTCAAGTCGCGGCGCTTCATCGCTTCGCGCCACTCATCCTCGTTCGTGATGAGGCCGAATTTGTCGATGTAGATCACCTTGAGCCCCTGCTCGAGCACCCTCTCGCTTACATAGGTGTTCATACCGTCGATCACCGCGACCACCGCGATCACCGACATGACCGCCACCACGTTTCCGATGACGGTAAGGACGGAGCGGAGCTTGTTGGCGCGGAGGGCGTCGAGGGCGATCCTCAAGTTCTCGCCCTGGGCGGCCCAGAACTCGCGCCGGGGCCGCGCGAGCGGCGTCATGAAGCGGGAGTCGGCGCGGACGCGGAGCGGGTGGTGGATGCCGAAGCGGGGGCGCGGCTCGAGGCGCGGCGCGTGGCCTGATCGCTTTCGATCTTGCCGTCCCGGAGGCGGACGATGCGCTCCGCGTTGGCGGCGACGTCTTCCTCATGGGTGACCAGGATCACGGTGTTTCCCCCTTGGTGCACCTGATCCAAGAGGGCCATGATCTCGAGGCCGGTCTTCGAGTCCAGGTTGCCCGTAGGCTCGTCCGCGAGCACGATGGAGGGCTCGTTGACGAGCGCGCGCGCAATCGCGACGCGCTGGCGCTGGCCGCCCGAAAGCTCGTTCGGGCGGTGGTGCATGCGCTCGGCGAGCCCGACCAGGCTGAGCATCTCGCGGGCGCGCTCCCGGCGATCGCGTTTGGGACGTCCCGCGTAGACCAGAGGCAGCTCCACGTTGTGGAGCGCGTCGGCTCGCGAGAGCAGATTGAAGGTCTGGAAAATGAATCCAACCTCTTGATTTCGGATTCGAGCGAGCTCGTCGTCGTCGCGATCCCGGATCTCGATCCCGCGCAGCTTGTAGGAGCCGCTCGTGGGCGTATCCAGGCAGCCGACGATGTTCATGAGGGTGGATTTCCCGGAGCCGGACGGACCCATGACCGCGACGTATTCCCCGCGCTGGATCTGCAGCGAGACGCCGTCGAGCGCGTTCACCTCCGAGGCTCCCATCTGATACACCTTGTGGATGTCGGTGAGCGCGATGAGCACGCCGTTCGCGGACACTATCTGGTTCACCGTTTCTCGCCTTTCTTCGCCTTCGGCTCCTCGAGCTTCACCCGGCTGCCCGGCTTGAGCTGGCGGAGCACCTTGTTCGGCCCGACGATGACCTTCTCGTTCGCTTTCAGGTCTCCCGAGACCTCGAGGTCGGTGTCGCTCGCGATGCCGGTGCGTACCTTGCGGAACTGCGCCTCGCCGTTCCCCATGACGAACACACCCTTGACCTCCTCGCCCTTCTTCCCGGATGGATCCGCGGAGGCCGTTTCGGCGGCCGTGGCGGAGCCCGTCTTGCGGGCCCTCCCCGGCTTTCCGGCTTTCGCCTTCGCGAGCTCTTCCTCCGTGCGGACCACGACCGCCTGGATCGGCACGTGGAGGATGTTCTTCTTTGTGGCGGTCTTGATCTCGACGTCCGCCGTCATGCCCGGGCGGAGGGTCGGCGGCGGTTGATCGATCATCACGTCCACGACGAAGTTGGTCTGCTGCTCCTGCGTCCCCAGCTCCGAGACCTTGGGAGAGTTGGCGATTTCGGCAACCCGTCCGGCGAGCGTCGTGTCGGGGAGCGCGTCGACTTTGACGGTGGCGGTCTGCCCCAGCCGGATGGAGGCGACGTCCGTCTCGTCCACGTCCGCCTCCACCTTCATGCGCCGGAGATCGGCGACGCGCAGGATTACCGTACCCGGATTGTTCATCGTGCCCACCATGACGATCTCGCCTCGCTCCACGTTGAGCTGGGTGACGGTGCCGTCGATGGGGGAGTGAAACACCGTCTTCCTCAAGTTGTCCTGCGCGCTCTGGACCGCCGCTTCGGAACGCGCGACCTCCTCGCGGTTCACGTCGACCCGGGCTTTATCCGTGTTCCGCTGGGTGCGCGCGGTCTCGATCTCCTCCGGGGAGACGAGCTTTCGCTCAAAGAGCGATTCCTTGCGTTTGAGCAAAGACTCGGACTGCTCGAGCGACACCTCGGAGAGCCGGAGGCTGGATTTCGCCGCGTCGAGGGCGGCCTGACTCTGCCGCAGTTGCGCCTGGTACTGCGCGGCGTCGAGCCGAAGGAGGAACTGCCCCTTCCGGACGGAGTCCCCCTCCTTGACCGCCAGCTCCACGACCTCTCCGGGTACGTTGGCGCTCAGCTTGACCATGGTCTCCGGTTGCACCTTGGCGGGTGCGCGAACGGTTGAGGAAAGGTCCCCCACCTTCACGTCCTCGACCTGTACGCCGAGGCGCCCCCCCTGCCCCTTCGAGACGTTGGCCACCACGATCGCGGCGAGCAGGATCCCCCCGCCGCCGATGAGGAGCCCCCGCTTCATGCCGGACTTCATCGAACGATGCCCCCGCTTCCTAATAACGCCGCGAGCCGACCGCCTGTTCCAGCGCCGCCTCCGCCACGTGGGCGTCGGCCAGCGCCTCCACGTAGCTCTGTTTCGCCTGGGAGAGGTTCACCTGGGCGTTTAACAGGTCCAGAAACGTCCCCGCGCCCAGCTCGTAGCGTCCCTTGGAAAAACTGTAATCCTCCTGGGCGGAGGCGAGCCCTTCCTTGGCGACGTCGATGCGCTGGACCGCCTCGCGCACCGAGAGCCACGCCTGCTGCACCTCGACCGCGACGTCCACTTCACGCTGGCGGCGCTGGGCCTCGGCCTCGAGGAGCGTCCCCTTCGCGGACTTCATCCCCCCCTCGAGCGCGAACCCATCGAAGAACGGAAGCGAGAGACGCACGGTTCCCTGCCACTCCGTCGCGTACCGCTCGAAATCCAGGTCGCCGGTGCCCGAGACTTCCACGCGGTCCGTGATCTTGCTGCGATCGACCGCCAGGTCCCCGACCACCTTCGGAAGCCGCTCCGCCCTCGCGCCGAAAAGGCCCGACCGGGCGGCCCGCTCGAGCGCGCCCACGCGCGAAAGCTCTGGACGCGACGAGAGCGCGGTCCGGACCGACTCGCCGGAATCGGGAAGCGCGACGTTCTCCCCCAGGGCAGGATCGATCTCGAGCGACACGCCGGGTTTCAGTCCGATGATCTGCTTCAGCTTCGAGCGCTGAATCTCAATCTGATTTTCCGCGCGGATCCGGTCGAGCTGGGTCGTGGCGCGGCGGGCGCGCGCCTTGAGCACGTCCCCACGCGCGACGGTTCCGACCTCGAAAAGCGCCTCCGCACGCGATTCCTCGTCCCGAGCCAGACGCTCCGATTCACGGGCAACCTCGGCCAGGCGCTCCGCCTTGACGAGACCGAAGTACTGCTGCTTCACCGCGTAGACGACCCCGTTCCGCGCCTCCGCCTCGGATTCCTCGGCGCCCCGGCGCAACAGGTTCTGCCTGCGCTTCTCGCTCCAGGCCGGAACGCTGAAGACGTTGCTCTGCACGCCCGCCTCGGCCGTCTGGAGCTGCCGCCGCTTCGTGAGAAACGAGATGGAGTCGATGACGGTGAGCGAGCTCTGCTTGTCCGGGATGATGTGATTGTAGATCAGATGCCCCGTCACGGAGGGAAGAATGCCGCCCCACGCCCGGAGCGCCGAACCCCGCGCCTGCACGGTGCGCGCATGCGCCGCGCGGGCGTCGACGTTCCCCTCGAGCGCAGCCGCGACGACCCGCGCCAGGCTCCAGCGGTCCCCCGGAGGAGCTTGCGGCTCGGCGAGGGAGGTGTCGGCGCGCCCGGCTCCGCCGGCCGGCACGCCGACGCTGTCCCGTTCGGAGGGGGGCGGTTGCAGCAGGTCAACCGCCTGCGCCCCGGCGCGGGCCGGAGGCATGGACGCCATCCCCATGACGATCAGCCCGAGTACCAACGCCGCCTGCGCGCACGGCGGCCGAGACGCTTCGATCATCGCTCCACCTCCCCTTGGTCGGTTGGTAACTCCACCCCTACGTCGCGCGCCGCTATGGAGTTTCCGGAACCAGCGGCCGCTCACCGCTGGAGCGCCGAGAGAGAAACGAGGAGGAGGTAGCCGGGCGCGACCGCGAGGACGCCGAAACCAAAGCTCTTGCGCGCCATGACGGAAACGCCCAGAGCCTCGATCGCCGTCGCCCAGAGGAGAAGCGGGTCGGTGGCTGTGTCCGCGACCCTCATGAGGCCGCTCAGCTCATCCCCCATGAAGGCGCCGATTCCCAGGTTCACGAGCAGCGTCCCGCGCCCGAGCGCGATCCCCGTCCGGACCAGCTGGTCGACGATCCCGACCACGCCGCCGTACGCCGCGATGCAAAGGTAATGGATGTAACGGAGCCGGGCGCCGAGCATCAGATTCGCGATGAAGTAAAGGAGCCCCGCCGTGACGAGCAGCGAGAACACCAGCACCACCGGGCCGCCGATGACGAACGCGTACTTGGCCGGGCCCTCCATCACCTTCGTCACCGCCTCGATCTGCTCGGGAGGGGCGTTCTTGGCCTCGAGCTTCGCCACCGTGTCGTTTCGGAGGATCCCCGACTGGGCCAGCACCAGGCCGAGCGCGACCTGCGAGACGAGGAGCACCAGAATCGGGGCCAGGATGCGCGGCCGGGCCGACAACGCTATTAACGCGGCCCTGGGTTTCGCGAACACGCCGAGGAGGGTCGCAAGCGCCGACATCCCCGACGCCTCCGGGCTCATCGCCTCCCGGTTTTCGATCTGGACGATATTCTCGTTCATCATGCCCCCCAGTGGATTATAAGTGCAAGTTCAGGCGAAAGTTGAATGGAACCGCCACGGTGCACTTCACGGGGTTCCCATGCGACGATCCCGGGGTGAACTCGAAACGATACATGGCGTCGGTCGCAGCCTGGATCAGGATCTCCGGTGCCGTCGCCTGCACGACCCAGACACGAATCACGCGCCCCCGCTCGTCGACATTCGCGTTCAGGACCACCGTTCCCTCCGCGGCCCCAGACTTCGCCGCGGCCGGATATTCCGGCACGATGCGACGGACCACCTTGGGGGGCGAATCGAACGCGTAATAAGCCTCCGGCGCGGACCCCTCGAGAGCTGCCTCCCCGGCCCCTCCCGGCGTGCCCGCCACGGCGGACGCGCCTCGGCCTGCACCCGCTTCGGGGACGGCCTCCGTGGGCACGATGCTCTGGGCAGCCTGAGGGGCGAAGCGCAGCTCCCTCGCCACGACGGCCGCCCTGGTCCTCCCGGCGGGAGCCGGGAGCGGCGCCTCGGACCGCCCGGCCGGCGCTCCGACCCGCGCCGGGCCGCTGGCGGCCATGACGAGGCGCAGCGGCGGCTCGTCCAGCGTGTAGGGCCGCGGAACGTAAGGAGGGGCGAGCAGCATGGCGGCGGCGTGGATCGCGAACGCGACCAGGATCGCCAGCTCGACCCTACGGTAGTAGCTCCGCTCCAAGCGCCGGATATCCGGCCGTTCCAGATTCATGGCGACGCGCGGTGCTCCGTCGTCAGCATCACACGGGGGGCGCGGGCCCGCTGCACCTCGTCCAGAACGCGCGCCACCGTGCGGTAGGGCACGGTGGCGTCGGCGTACAGCGCGATCGAAAGTCTCGGATTCGACTCGAGCTTCGAAGCGAGCACGACCCCGACCCGTTCGATCGGTACGGCCGCGTCGTTGAACGCGACTTCCCCGCGCGGGCCGATCCAGAGTCGGATCGATTCCTCCTTCCGGATTCGTTCCCCCGTCGTCGCCCCCGGCAATCGAACCGACAACGCCTCGCGCGCCTTGAAAATCGTGGTGCTGAGAAAAAAAATAAGCAGGAGCATCGCGATGTCGGCCATCGACGCGGTTGGAATCACATTGTGGTGATGCGCGCGGCGGCGGATCTTCACGAGGCGCCCCCGGTCTGGATCGAGACTTGGCGAGCGCCGGCGAGCTTGACCTGATCGAGCGCCTTCACGAGCGCGGCGTAAGGCGCCGCGGGCTCGATGGTGAGGACCAGGAGGAGGTCGGGTTTTTCCCGCAGCTTCATCCGGATCGCGTTGCTGAGGGTTTCCATTGGAACCGCCACGTCGTCGAGCGTCACCGATTGATCCGCCGCAACCACGACCCGCGCCGTCTTCGAGAGCTGGACGACGAGGGGGAGCTCTCCGACACCCGGCAGCTCGAGCGAGATGCCGCGCTGGGTCGCGAAGATGGTTGTCGAGAGAAAGAAAATCAGGAGCAGAAAGGAGACGTCCGCCGTGGACACGAGCGGGATCTCCGGATGGGGATGCCGGCGCTTCAGGATCTTCATCGAGCTGCCGGAGTGCCGGGCGGCTTCAGAGTCGAGAGGAATGTCTCCCACTGCTTGGAATAGGTGGCGAGGGCGTCGCTCAGCTCCGCCCCGGACTCCTCCATGTCGATCACGAACTTGTCGATTCTCGACACGAAGTAATTGTGCGCGGTCTGCACGGGGATCGCGACGATCAGCCCCGCCGCGGTCGTGATGAGGGCTTCGTAGATTCCGGTCGCCACGAGCTTCGCGGATACCTCCTCCGCCGCCGCGATCGCCTCGAACGCGTGGATCATCCCGGACACGGTGCCCAGAAATCCGAGGAGCGGCGCGATGTTCGCGACCGTCGCGAGCCAGATCAGACCGCGCTCCAGCGCGGCGGTCTGGATCGAGGCGGCCGTCTCGATCGCCTTCTCGACCGCCTCCGGGCCCTTCTTCGCGCGGAGAAGCCCCGAATGGAGGACCGCGGCGATCGGGCCGCGCTTCGAGTGAAGCATTCTCTGAGCGGGCTCGAAGCCCTGATCTTGCAGCACGTGGAGCAGCTCCCCCATCAGGCGCCTTGTGTCCGTGCGGGCTTTGGCGAAGAAATAGAGTCTTTCGAGGATGATCGCGAGGCCGAGAATCGAGCACACCAGAATGGGGTGCATGAATATCCCGCCCGTCACGTAGAGCTCGATCAGCCCGCTTTCATTGGGGATGCGGCCATGTACGCCGCTCTTGGCCCATGCGGTTGCGGCGACGAGGAGTGCGGCTCCCACGGCGATCATAGGCCGGAACCGATTGGGGAATCGAAGCTTGAAGCAGGAAACCATTTCTTGGGAGACTAGCCGTCGGGACCCGCGGTGTCAAAAGGAAACGGAATTGTACGCTTTTGGACTAATCTAGCTCCAAAAGCCCTTGCCCCGGCGTGATCCTGGTTGTCCCGATCTTTGTCGGGGTATGGAATTCCCGCTTCTCTTCCAACATCTCCCGGACGGTTAGGAACTGCATCCTGTCGTAGGAGTGCCCGCCGTACTGATACGACCCAGCGGTCGAGGCCTCCCGGCGCATGGCCTTCGATGGTTCGTTGAGCGAAATAAATCCCGCCAGCTCTGCGGTGGATTCCCTCTCTAGAACACCGCGAAGGTCGCGTATGTCTGTGGGCCTGACGCCGCCCCCTTTGACTGAAAGCACCATATCCTTCAGGCCGCCCCGAGTCTCAAAATAGATACGCCCATCGATTCCCTCGTCCGCGACCTTCTTTTGCATTGGGAAGCCGCCAGCGCGTTCTACGGCCCAATGCTGGAACTCTTCTTCGCCGTCTCAATCGAGATCCGCATCGTCTCGATGGTCTTGGCGTTCTTCAGCCCACCGAACGGGTTGCCCCAGGTGGAGAGCGCCACGCCCCAGTGCGCCGTGGCGCAGTTCGGGTCTTTGGCGAGCACGGCGTTGAACGTCTTGCTGGATTCGGGAAACCAGAACGAGTGCAGCAGCGCCACCGCCTTGTTGAAGTCGTCCTTCACGGCCGGCGCGCACGACGTTTCGAACTTGATGCTCGCGGTCCCGATCTGATCCGGCGACATGGCCGCGTGATCGCCATGCTGCGCAGACGCAGCCGTTGGGAGCGCGATGGCAAACATCCACAGCAGAACCGTGGCGACACGCTGTTTCATTGAAAGCTCCTTGTGCTGGAACGTACGAAATTCAATCAATTGAGGCCGATCACGCTGCTCTCGAGCGATCCTGAGCGCGCGCAGATTGGCGATGTGTACGTGAGCGAACCACTTCATGGAACCCATCCGCCTCCCAAGGCGCGGAAGGAGTCTCGACATGCAGAGCGTCGGCGTGTTCCACCTCAGCCGCGCAGGTGGGCCACCTCGTCCTTTGGCTGCCACGCCTCGCTCGGTGTCGGCGACCGTCCGTAGCCGAGCATGTCGGGTACCACCACCATGGCGCCGTGCGCCTCCAGACCCGTGCGGACCGCGGCCCAGGAGTAGGAGCCGGTGGCGGAGCCATGGAGGAGCACAATGGGAAGCTCGTCGGTCATCGGAGATCTAAACCAGCATCGACTGCTGGGCAGAGATACCCGCCGTCGCGCCGTGCGATGATGCCAAAGTGACCGAGGGCATCAGGGGGTTGGCGAGGTCGCCCGCGGCGTAAATGCCGGGCATGTTGGTTTCGCGGCGCTCGTCGACCTTGAGGGCGATGCCGAGGGGCGTATTGACCGTGGCGAGGCCCAGTGATTCATGCAGGCTTGCGGACGGCTTGTTGCGCGGATGCGCGAACAGGATGTCGACCGCGACATTGGGGCCGGTATCGAGCTCGACGGTGGCGTTATGGCGTCCGTGACGGGCGATCCCGGTGATCCGGCCATCGACGACAGGTATATTGCGGCGCGCCAAATCGGCCCGGATATCGGGCGGAATGTCGTGACCATCGGTGAAGAGCGTCAGCGTGTCGGTCCAGTCGTGGAACAGCCTGACAGAATTTTGCGACTGCGGGCCGGACCAGACGAGGCCCCAATGCTGGCCGGCGACTTCAAAGCCGTCGCAATAGGGGCAGGGCACGATGGAAGTGCCCCAGCTTTCAGCAAAGCCCGGAACATCAGGCATCTGGTCGGCGACGCCATAGCTCAGGATCAGGCGGCGCGCCTTAAGGCTTTCGCCATCGGCAGTGAACACAGAGAAATCGTCGATCGCGCCGGAAATGCTGTCGGCCCGGGCATTGACCAGCCTGATCGTGGGATAGCGCGCTAGCTGCTGCCGCGCCTCGGCCAGGATGACCAGCGGTGGCTTGTGATCGTGGCCGAGCAGACCATGCGAGTGGCCGGCGAAGCGATTGCGCGGCAGGCCGGTATCGAGAACGGTGACCTTGCGGCGGGCACGGCCGAGCTGCAGGGCGCCGGCGAGACCGGCAAAGCTGCCGCCGATGATGATGACGTCATCCATGGTGATGGGCTCCGTGTTGTGGAT
Source organism: Candidatus Eisenbacteria bacterium (assembly GCA_005893275.1). NCBI lineage: Bacteria > Candidatus Eiseniibacteriota > Candidatus Eiseniibacteriota bacterium. The sequence continues at coordinate 81,911 of VBOW01000019.1, forward strand.
GGACGGGACCGAAGATCTCCTCATGCGCGATCTTCTCGTGACGTGAGCGATGGTCGAAGTCGGTGCTGATCGCGTCCTCGATGGCGCTGC